>DATDMW010000265.1:0-2866 GCA_036518595.1 Burkholderiales bacterium | reverse complement strand
GTCCGTGCTAATCGCGGGATGCGGCACCGGCCGGCACGCGGCGATCACGGCGCGCCAGCAGCCGCACGCCCGTATCCTCGCAGTGGATCTGAGCGCGGCGAGCCTCGCGTTCGCGATGCGGCGCTTCCGCGAGCTCGGGATCACGAACGTGCGCTTCGCGCGCGCGGATCTCCTGCGGCTCGGGGGGCTGCAGGAGCGGTTCGATCTCATCGAGTGCGCGGGCGTGCTGCACCACTTGGACGATCCGATCGCGGGATGGCGCGTCCTCGCCGGGCTGCTGCGATCGAAGGGGTTCATGAACGTCGCGCTCTACAGCGAGTCGGGACGCTCGGCGATCGTCGCGGCCCGGCGCCTCATCGAGGCGCGCGGTCTTGCGCCGGATCCGGCGGGGATGCGCGCCGCGCGCGACATGATCATGGCTTTGCCGCAAGGCGCGCCGGAGCGCCGCGTGATGGACTCGGTCGATTTCTGGTCGCTCTCGGGCTGCCGCGACCTGCTCTTCCACGCGCGGGAGCACCGCTTCACGCTCGCACGAATCGCCGCCGCGCTGCGAGAGCTCGACCTGGAGTTTCTCGGGTTCGACGTGGACTCGCGCGTGAAGCGCGCCTACGCCGAGCGTTTCCCCGGCGACCGCGCCGCGGCCGACCTCGAGAACTGGGCGGCCTTCGAGGCCGAGCACCCCGACACGTTCGCCGCGATGTACCAGTTCTGGGTGCGCCGCAAGCGGGCCTGAGACGACCTAGCGCGCGGGCATGCGCAGCAGCTTGAGCGCGTTGCCGAAGTAGAGCTTGCGCTTGTCGGCGTCGGAGAGCTTCAGGTCCTCGATCGAGCGGATGCCCTCGCGGATGAACATCGGCCCGCCCTCGGGATCGAACGGGCAGTCGCTCGCGAACACCACCTTGTCGACGCCGAAGAAGTCGAGCCCGCAGCGCAGCGCCGAGGCCGAGCCGCCGAGGACCGTGTCGGCGTAGAACATCTTGAAGTACTCGATCGGCTTCTTCTTCATCGATTTGAGAAGCTCCTCGTAGTTCTCGTCGGCGCTGCGGCTGCCGAGCTGGGCCCAAAGGGTCTCGGCGCGGCCGGCGAAGAAGGGGATCATCGCGCCGCAGTGGTGCGTGATGAGGCGCATCGCCGGCAGCTTCTCGAAGAAGCCCGAGAACACCATGCGCGACATCGCGACGCTCGTCTCGAACGGCCAGCCGAGCACCTGCCAGATCTCGTACTTCGACTTCGGCTCGTTCACGTAGTCGGCGCGCGTCGCCGGCCGCGCCGGGTGCATCCAGATCGGCAGATCGTGCTTGTTCGTGACGCGCTCGAACACCGGGAAGTATTCGGGATCGTCGAGCGGCTTGCCGTTGACGCTGGTCGCGATCTGCACACCTCGCGCGCCGAGCTTGCCGATCGCGCGGTCCATCTCCTCGAGCGCGGCCGGGACGTTGTTCATCGGGAGCGAGGCGACGAACGCGGGGAACTTGTCCGGCCACTTCGCCACCATGTCGGCCATGCCGTCGTTGGCGATGCGCGCGAGCTCGGGCGAGAGCTCGGGCCCGCCGACCAGCTCGGGCGAGGGCAGCGAGAGAGTCAGCACCTGCTGCACGTCGGGGAACTTCTCGTCGAGCATCTTCACCCGCGCCTCGATGTCCCACAGCATGCGCAGGCTGGTCATGCGCTTGACGATGCCGGGATCCTTGGAGTGAACCTTCATCATCTCCAGGTACTTGTGCGGCATGACGTGGTTGTAGATATCGATCTTGCGGTCCACGGGCGGCCTCGCGGGTTGGGAATTTGGCGTAGCATAAACTATCGCCATGGCCGACTATCGGATCGAGCGCGACACCTTCGGGGAGATCCGTGTCCCCGCGGAGCGCCTCTGGGGCGCGCAGACGCAGCGCTCGCTCGAGAACTTCCGCATCTCGGACGAGCGCATGCCGACCGAGCTCATCCGCGCGCTCGCCAAGGTGAAGCGCGCCTGCGCCGCCGTCAACCGCGACCTCGGCGCGCTCGACGCGAAGAAGGCCGACGCCATCGTCGCCGCCGCCGACGAGGTCCTCGCGGGCAAGCAAGACGCCGAGTTCCCGCTGGTCGTCTGGCAGACCGGCTCGGGGACGCAGACCAACATGAACATGAACGAGGTGCTCGCCAACCGCGCGAGCGAGCTGCTCGGCGGCGAGCGCGGCGAGAAGCGCCTGGTCCATCCCAACGACGACGTGAACAAGGGCCAGTCGTCGAACGACGTCTTCCCCACGGCGATGCACGTCGCCGCGGTCGAGGCGCTGCACGGCCGCGTGATTCCGTCGGTGCGCGCGCTGCGCGAGACGCTCGCGGCGAAATCCGCCGAGTTCAGGGACATCGTCAAGATCGGGCGCACGCACCTGCAGGACGCCACGCCGCTGACGCTCGGGCAGGAATTCTCGGGATGGGTCTCGCAGCTCGATCACGGCGTCGCGCACGTTCAGGCGTCGCTCACGCACCTGTGCGAGCTCGCGGTCGGCGGCACCGCGGTCGGGACCGGCCTGAACGCGCACCCGGAGTTCGGCGCGCGCGTCGCGAAAGAGCTCCAGCGACTCACGCCCGGGATCCCGTTCGTCGGCGCCCGCAACAAGTTCGAGGCGCTCGCGGCGAACGACGCGCTCGTGCACGCGCACGGCGCGCTGAAGACGCTGGCCGCCTCGCTCACCAAGATCGCGAACGACGTGCGCTGGCTCGCCTCCGGCCCGAGGAGCGGCATCGGCGAGATCACGATCCCCGAGAACGAGCCGGGCAGCTCGATCATGCCCGGAAAAGTGAATCCGACGCAGTCCGAGGCGATGACGATGCTGTGCGCCCAGGTGATGGGCAACGACGTCGCGATCAACATCGGCGGCGC
>DATDMW010000264.1:0-5464 GCA_036518595.1 Burkholderiales bacterium | reverse complement strand
TCCCGGCGCTGCCGGTGACCGCGTGGTTGTCCGCGCCGCGCGTGGAGCGCGACGGGTTCACGTTCGACGTCGAGCTGCCGGTCGTGTCGGTGTCGTTGCGGCTCAAGCGCGTCCGGCTCTCGGTGCTGGCCGTCGTGCCGCTGCTCACTTCGGACTGCGACAGCTTGCCGTCGTGGTCCTTGTCGAGCGACGCGAAGCGGCTGCGCAGGACCGGGTGCAGCTTGACCTCGTCCTTCGACAGATAGCCGTCGTGGTTCTTGTCGAGGCGCGAGAACTCGCTCGCGCTCACCCCGGCGTGCTCGCCCGAGCTCGGCGAGCTCGAGCCCGGCTTGCCGGGCGTATTGGCGATGTCGCTTTGCGAGGTGTTGGAGCCGTCGGCCTGGGCGCCGCCGCGCGTGCTCGCGCTCGGGGTGGAGCTGGACCGGGTTCCGTAATCGGCCGCGTGAACCGCAAGCGGCACTGCGAACGCGCCGGCGAGCGCGGCGGCAATGATGGTTCTCGTCAACATTCGGATGTCTCCTCTGGCAGACAATTGAAAAGTATCCCGCGTGGGCCTGGGATGGCCCGGATACTCGCAAGCGGCGTGCCATGCTCCGCGAGCACCATTTGCAGAGCCTGCGCGGCCGCTGTCCGCGGGTCGGCGGGAAAAAATTGCAGAGGCGGGCGCCGGAATTACCGGCGCCCGGTGAAGACAGCCCGGAAGGGCTATACGCTCGAGCTCAGTCCGCGCGGATGTCGTTGTCGCGGACGACCTTACCCCAGCGCGCCATCTCCGCGAGCAGGAATTTCTGCGTGTCCTCGGGGCTCGCGGCAACCACGTCCATGCCGAGCGTCTCCGTGAGGTTCTTGTTGATCTCGGGAAGTCGGATCGCCTTGACCAGCTCGGCGTGAAGCTTCGCGATCACGGGTTTCGGCGTGCCCGCCGGCGCCACGATCATCCACCAGTCCGCGGCGGAGAAGCCGGCGTATCCGCGCTCGGCGAGAGTCGGCACCTCGGGCATCGTGTGGGCGCGCTTGTCGCCGGTGGTCGCGATCGCGCGCAGCTTGCCGCCCTTCACGTTGGCGGCGAGCGCGGCGACCGACGCGACGCCGAGCTCGATCGCGCCGCCGAGCGCGTCCTGCATCATCGGTCCGCCGCCCTTGTAGGGCACGTGCACGAGCCTGATGCCCGCGCGCTGCATGAAGACCGTCATCGACAGGTGGCCGACGCTGCCGTTGCCGATCGAGCCGAACGTGACCGCATCGGGCTTCGCCTTCGCCGCAGCGATGATGTCGGCGACGTCGTGGTAGCGCTTCGACGGCTGCGTCGTGATCGCGAGAGGCGCCGTGCCGACCAGCATCACGGGGTCGAAGTCCTTCTCCGTGTCGTAAGGCAGCTTCTGCAGGAACGGGATGATCGCGTGCGTATCGAAAGTGACCACGAAGGTGTAGCCGTCGGCCGGCTGCTTCGCCGCGTACGCGGTGCCGATCGCGCCCGACGCGCCGGTGCGGTTCTCGATGATGAATTGCTGGCCGAGCGACTCGGAGAGCTTCGCGCCGAGCAGGCGCGCGAGCGGATCGACCGACCCGCCCGGCGGGAACGGGACGACGAGCTTCACGGGCTTGGTCGGCCAGTCCTGCGCCGTCGCGGGCGCCGACGCCATCGAGACGATCAGGCACGCGGCGAGCGCCGCGATCCGGGTGGCGGGTCTCTTCATGGTTCTCGTCCTCCTCGAAAGCCGAAAGGGTAACAAAGTGTAACGTCGGATCGCCCGCGACAACACAGTGTTACCTTTTTTCGCAGATCGCGGGTCCGCCGCGGCGGATCATAAGCGTTGGAGGGAATGGGCGAGCCGCCCGAGCGAAGGAGACCCCTCGTGAACAAGACTTTCACTATGCTTCTGGCCGGCGTCGCGATCGCCGCGGCGAGCGGTGCCGCGATGGCGAGCGACGTTCGATTCAGCGTCTCGGTCGGCGTGCCCGCGCCTTACGTCTATTCTCCGCCTGTGACTTATGCGCCGCCCGTGGTCCTGGCTCCTGCCCCAGTGTATGATCCGCCCAGAGTCGTCTACGCTCCTGCGCCGGCCTATCCGTACTACGTGGCGCCGCGCGTCGTCTACGGCCCGCGCGTGGTAGTCGCTCCGTGGTGGGCGTATCGGCACGGCTACGGACGTTACTGGGACCACGAGCGGTACGAGCATCGGCGCTGGTAGCCGGCCTCGTCCAAAGGAGATCCGGCATGACCAAGCTCATCAAGTCGACGCTGATCGCGGCCCTCGTGGCAGCCGGCGCGCTGGCGAGCGGCTCGGCGCTCGCCTGGCATCGCGGCGGCGCGCACGTCGGCGTGTTCATCGGCGGGCCGGTGTGGTGGGGATATCCGTACCCGTACTACGCGTATCCGCCGACGGTGGTGGTACGCGAGGCGCCGCCGACCCAGTACATCGAGCAGAGCACCCCCGACGCATCGGCGCAGCAGCAGGGCTACTGGTACTACTGCGCGGAGTCGAAGACGTACTACCCGTACGTCAAGGATTGCCCCGGCGGCTGGCAGAAGGTCGTGCCGCAGACGCAGCCCGCGCGCTGAGAGAACGCACATGAAACGCAAGATCGCATTCGTCGCGCTGCCGGTGCTGCTCGTGCTCGGCGCGTGCGTGTCCATGCCCTCCGGCCCGAGCATCCTGGTGCTCCCGGGCACCGGCAAGAATTTCGATCAGTTCCGCTTCGACGAGACCGATTGCCGCAGTTACGCGAGCTCGCTGCTCGGCGGCAAGGACGCGAACTCGGCCGCGGCCGAGGCCGGCCTGAAGAGCGCGGCCGTCGGCACTGCGATCGGCGCGGTCGCCGGCGCGGCGATCGGCGGCCGCTCGGGCGCCGCGGTCGGCGCGGGTGGCGGCGCGCTCGTCGGCGGCGCGGCGGGCACCGGCGCGGCTTCGACCTCGCAGTACGGGCTGCAGCGCCGCTACGACAACGCGTACATCCAGTGCATGTACGCCAAGGGCCACCGCGTCCCGGTCGCGGGCAGCTTCACCTCGGCGCCGCCGGCGAACCAGCCGCCTCCGCCGCCCCCGCCGCCGCCACCGCCTCCTCCCAGGTAATCCAGGACAGGCCGCCCCGCGCGGCCTGTTCGTTTATCACTCGGGCTTTATCCCGGCGGCCTTCGCCAGCTTCGCCCATTTGTCGATCTCGGCGCGGATGAACGCGGCGAACTGCTCGGGCGTGCTGCCGACGGGCTCGGCGCCGTCGGCGGCGAGCCGCTCGCGCACGTCGCCCGCGCGCAGCGATTTCGCGATCTCCGTGTACAGCCGCTGCACGATCTCGCGCGGCGTACCCGCGGGGGCGAGCACGCCGTACCACTGCACCGACTCGTAGCCCGGAACGCCGGCCTCGGCGATCGTCGGCACGTCGGGCAGCGCGTCGCTGCGCTTGCCGCTGGTGACCGCGAGCGCGCGCAGCTTTCCCGACTTGATGTGCGGCAGCGCCGTGAGCACGTTCGGGGTCATGACCTTCACCTGCCCCGCGAGCACGTCGATCACGCCGGGGCCCGTTCCCTTGTACGGGACGTGCACCATCTCGATCCCGGCCAGGTGCTCGAGCAGCGCGACCGACATGTGCGGCGACGTGCCGATGCCGGCCGACGCGTACGCGATCCTGCCGGGCTCGCGCTTCGCGAGCGCGATCAGCTCGGCGAGCGACTTGACCGGCAGCGACGGGTGCACGACCAGCACGTTCGGAAGCGACGCGGCCTGCGTGATCGGCGCGAAGTCGCGCACCGGGTCGTAGGTGACCTTCTTGTACATGATCGGATTGATCGCGAGCGTGCTCGCCGTCATCAGGATGGTATGGCCGTCGGCGGGCGACCTGGCGGCGAGCTCGATGCCGATCATCTGCCCGGCGCCCGGCCGGTTGTCGACCACGAACTGCTGCCCGAGCGCCTCGGAGAGCTTCTGCGAGATCGCGCGCGCGATGATGTCGGTGCCGCCGCCCGCGGACGAGGGCACGATGAAGCGCACGGGCTTGGAAGGGTACGCGCTCTGCGCGCCGGCGTCCGCGGCGGCGAGCGCGAGGACGGCGGCCGCGATCGCGGCGGAAAGGCGCGGCTGCATGGATCTCCTCCTCCTTGTCGCTGTCGATGGTCGCGCGGAACGCCCGGCATTATGCATCACGGTCGCGACCGGCACCGGGGATGGTCCGGTCGGACTTCCGCACCCCGGCCTTTGACGGGGATCAAAATTCGGCCCGGCCCGGCGCGCGATCATCGCTGATGACCGAAATCCTCGAGAGAGCGGCGACGCGGGAGCCGGGCCTCGCGGAGCTCCGGGCGCTCGTCGATCTCGCCCCCGACGGCATCTTCATCGCCGACATCGAAGGCCGCTACACCTTCGTCAACGAGGCGGGCTGCCGGTTGCTCGGCCGCGTGGCCGGCGAGTTGATCGGCAAGAGCATCGTGGACCTCATCCCCGATGACGAGGCCGGGCGCCTGCTCGCGTCGAAGGAAAGGATGCTGCTCGGGGAAAGTCATTCCGGAGAATGGCACCTGCGGCGCGCGGACGGCGCCTGGGTCCCGGTCGAGGTGAACGCGAAGATTCTTCCGGACGGCCGCTGGATCGGCTTCGTGCGCGACGTGTCCGACCGCCGCGCGGACGAGGCCGAGCGCGACGCCGCGCTCAAGGCCGCCGAGTCGGACCGGCGCTGGCTGAACACCGTGCTCGAGACGATGCCGTTCGGGGTGCTGCTGTTCCAGCCGGGCGGGCAGCTGTACTTCAACCGCCGCACCGAGGAGCTGCTCGGCATCAAGCTCTCGCCGACCGGGGGCAGCGCGCAGTACGCGGGTCGCATCCTCTACCCCGACGGGCGCCCGGTCCCGCCCGAGGAGCTGCTCACAAGCCGGGTGCTGCGCGAGGGCAAAACCATCATCGCGGCCGAGTTCCGGGTCCTGCGCCCCGACGGAACGCAGATCCCGGTGCTCAGCAGCGCCGCGCCGATCCGCGACGCCGACGGCGGCGTTATCGGCGGCGTCGGCGCCTTCCAGGACATGAGCGAGCGCATGCGCATGGAGCAGGCGATCCGGGCGAACGAGCGCCTGCTGCGCGGCATCTTCGCCATCCTGCCGGTGGGCGTATGGGTCGCCGACAAGACCGGCCGCATCGTCAGCAACAATCCCGCGGGCGAGCGCATCTGGCGCGGCGCCCGCTACGTGCCGAGCGCCGAGTTCGGGCAGTACAAGGGCTGGTGGGCCGATACCGGCAAGCCCATCGCCGCCGAGGAATGGGCGCTGGCGCGCGCGATCACCAAGGGCGAGACCTCCGACGCGGAGCTGATCCGCATCCAGTGCTTCGACGGCTCGTTCAAGACCATCATCAACACCGCCGCCCCGCTGCGCGACGAGCACGGCGAGATCGCGGGCGCGATCGTCGTCAACGAAGACATCTCGGCGCTGCAGCACACGCAGGAGCAGCTGCGCGCCGCGGTGCGCGACCGGGAGGAG
>DATDMW010000263.1:0-22798 GCA_036518595.1 Burkholderiales bacterium | reverse complement strand
ACCCTGCACGTCGGCGCCGGCACCTTCCAGCCGGTGCGCGTGCGCGATCTCGCGCAGCACCGGATGCACGCCGAGTGGTACGACATCCCGGAGGCGACGGTCGCCGCCGTCGCGGCGGCGAAGCGGCGCGGCGGCAAGGTGGTCGCGGTCGGCACGACCACGGTGCGCTGCCTCGAGGGCTCGGCCGCCGCCGCGCCGAACCGCGAGGGCGCGATCGCCGCCGGGGCGGGCGAGACCGATCTCTTCATCGCGCCGGGATTCGAGTTCAGGGTCGTCGACCGGCTGATCACCAATTTCCATCTTCCGAAGTCGACGCTGATCGTGCTGGTCTCGGCCTTCGCCGGCATCGAGCGCGTGCGGCGCGCGTACGCGCACGCGATCGAGCGGCGGTATCGCTTCTACTCGTACGGCGACGCGATGCTGGTTGATAGAATCCCCGGATGAAATTCGCGGTCACGCACACCGACGGCGCCGCGCGCCGCGGGACCCTGCAGCTCGCCCACGGCGCGGTCGAGACGCCGGTGTTCATGCCGGTCGGCACCTACGGCACGGTGAAGGCGATGAGCCCGGCGGAATTGCGCGATCTCGGCGCACAGATCGTCCTCGGCAACACCTTCCATCTCTGGCTGCGCCCCGGGCTCGAGGTGATCGCGGCGCACGGCGGGCTGCACCGCTTCATGGGCTGGAACGGGCCGATCCTCACCGACTCGGGCGGCTACCAGGTGTTCAGCCTCGGCGAGCTGCGCAAGATCAGTGAGGACGGCGTGCAGTTCGCCTCGCCCGTGAACGGCGACCGCCTGTTCCTCACGCCCGAGGAGTCGATGCGCATCCAGCGCGTGCTCGACTCCGACGTCGCGATGGTCTTCGACGAGTGCACGCCCTACCCCGCCGACGAGCACGCGGCGGGCGAGTCGATGCGGCTGTCGCTGCGCTGGGCGGAGCGCTCGAAGCGATCGCATCACGGCAACCTCAACGCGCTCTTCGGCATCGTCCAGGGCGGCATGCACGAGCGCCTGCGCGACGAGTCGCTCGCGGGCCTGGGCGCGATCGGCTTCGACGGCTACGCGATCGGGGGGCTCTCGGTCGGCGAGCCCAAGGCGGACATGCGCCGCGTGCTCGCGCACGTGGCGCCGCGCCTGCCCGAGGGCGCGCCGCGCTACCTGATGGGCGTCGGCACGCCCGAGGACATCGTCGCGGCGGTCGAGCTCGGCATCGACCTGTTCGACTGCGTGCTGCCGACGCGCAATGCGCGCAACGGCTGGCTCTACACCCGCCGCGGCGACGTCAAGATCCGCAATGCCCGGCACCGCTCGGACACGGGTCCGCTCGACCCGGCGTGCGGCTGCCATACCTGCCGGAACTTCACGCGCGCCTACCTGCATCACCTGCAGAAGGTGAACGAGATCCTGGGCGCGCGTCTCAACACCCTCCACAACCTGCACTTCTATCTCGGGCTGATGCGCGAGCTGCGCGAGGCGATCGCCGCGGGACGGCTGCGCGAGTTCGCGGCGGCGTTCCGCGAAGAGCGCGGCGCGGCGCCCCCGGACGAGGACGCCACCGCGTTCGAGTGAGCGCGCGCTCCTCGGCTCAAGTATAATTTTCGGTCGCTCCCTGGTACCCGAGACTGGAGACCTTCGTGCTGATCTCTTCCGCCTTTGCGCAGTCGGCGGCCCCCACCGGCGACGCGGGGGGCTGGGCTTCGATGCTGCCGATCGTGCTCATGTTCGTGCTGCTGTACTTCCTGATGATCCGGCCGCAGATGAAGCGCGCCAAGGAGCACAAGTCGATGACCGAGGCGCTGCAAAAGGGCGACGAGGTCGTCACCTCGGGCGGCGTCATCGGCAAGATCACCGGCGTCGGCGAGTACCTGACGCTCGAGATCGCGCCCAATACCGAGATCAAGGTCCAGAAGTCGGCGGTGCAGACGCTGCTGCCGAAGGGCACGCTCAAGTCCCTCTAGCATGAACCGCTACCCGGTCTGGGTCTACGCGACCGTCGCCGTCGCGCTCGCGCTCGGGCTGCTCTATACGCTGCCGAACTTCTTCGGCGAGGCGCCCGCGGTACAGGTCTCGCCGGCGCGCGCCACGGTGAAGGTCGACACCGCCGCGCTCGGGCGCGTCGAGGAGGCGCTGAAGCAGGCCGGGATCCAGCCGACCGGCCTGTTCCAGGATCCGAACAGCATCAAGGTGCGCCTCGCCGACTACGACACGCAGATCAAGGCGCGCGACGTCATCGACGGCGCGCTCAACACCGACCGCGCCAGTCCCTCGTACACCGTCGCGCTCAACCTCGTGTCGCGCTCGCCGGCGTGGCTCTCCGCGATCAACGCCCGGCCCATGTACCTCGGGCTCGACCTGCGCGGCGGCGTGCACTTCCTGCTGCAGGTCGACATGCGCGCGGCGATCGCGAAGCGCGCCGAGAGCCTGACCGGAGACGTGCGCTCGCTGCTGCGCGACCGTAACGTGCGGCACTCGGGAATTACGCGCGAGGGCAACAACATCGTGGTCCGCTTCCGCGACGCGCAGACGCGAGACCGGGCGCGCTCGGCCATCGCCGACCAGATCACGGAGCTGCAGCTCGCCGACGCCGGGGCGGGCGACGACCTGCGGCTGGTCGCGACGCTCAGGCCCGAGGCGGCGAAGCGCACCCAGGAGTTCGCGCTGCGCCAGAACATCCAGACCCTGCACAACCGGATCAACGAGCTGGGCGTGGCCGAGCCCGTGATCCAGCAGCAGGGCGCGGACCGCGTCGTCGTCCAGCTCCCCGGCGTCCAGGACACCGCGCGCGCGAAGGAGATCCTCGGCCGCACCGCCACGCTCGAGATCCGCATGGTGGACACGGAGAACATGAACGCGGCCGCGCTCGCCGCGGCGAAGGCCGGCCAGGTGCCCTTCGGCGACGAATTCTACGTCGAGCGCGACGGCGCTCCGATCCTCGTGCGCAAGCAGGTGGTGCTCACGGGCGACCGTCTCACCGACGCCCAGCCCGGGTTCGACAACCAGACCCACGAGCCCGCCGTGCACCTCACACTGGACGCGACCGGCGCGCGCATCTTCAAGGACGTGACGCGCGAGAACGTCGGCAAGCGCATGGCGATCCTGCTGATCGAGAAGGGCAAGGGCGAAGTCGTCACCGCGCCCGTGATCCGCACCGAGATCGGCGGCGGCCGCGTGCAGATCAGCGGCCGCATGACCACCGCGGAGGCGAACGACGTCGCGCTGCTGCTGCGCGCCGGATCGCTCGCGGCGCCGATGGAGATCGTCGAGGAGCGCACCGTCGGCCCCTCGCTCGGCGCCGACAACATCAAGAAGGGCTTCGACTCCACCGTCTTCGGCTTCTCGGTGCTGACGCTGTTCATCGTCGTCTACTACTCCATCTTCGGCGTGTTCTCGGCGCTCGCGCTGTGCGCGAACCTGCTGCTGCTGATCGCGGTGCTGTCGCTGCTGCAGGCGACGCTGACGCTGCCCGGGATCGCCGCAATCGCGCTCACGCTCGGCATGGCGATCGACGCGAACGTCCTCATCAACGAGCGCATCCGCGAGGAGCTGCGCAACGGCACCAGCCCGCAGGCCGCGATCGCCGCGGGCTACGAGCGCGCCTTCGGCACGATCCTGGACTCGAACGTCACCACGCTGATCGCCGGACTCGCGCTCCTGCTGTTCGGCTCCGGGCCGGTGCGCGGCTTCGCCGTGGTGCACTGCCTCGGCATCCTGACGTCGATCTTCTCGTCGGTGGTGGTGAGCCGCGCGATCGTCAACCTGGTCTACGGCGGACGCCGCAAGCTCGAGCGCGTGCCGATCGGGAACACCGCGTGGAAATGAGGGCCGGCTGATGGAATTCTTCAAGATCCGGCACGACATCCCGTTCATGCGGCATGCGCTGGTGTTCAACATCGTCTCGTTGATCACCTTCCTGGCCGCGGTCTGGCTGCTCGCGACCCGGGGTCTCAACTTCTCGGTCGAGTTCACGGGCGGGACGGTCATGGAGGTGAAGTACCGCCAGGCGGCCGACCCGCAGAAGATCCGGGGCGAGCTGACCGGAGCCGGCTTTGCCGACGCGCAGGTGCAGAACTTCGGAACCTCGCAGGACGTGCTGATCCGCCTGCCGCTGAAGAAGGCCGAGGGGGGCGACACCAACCGCGCGACCGCGCGCCAGAGCGAGCTGGTCTACGCCGCCCTGACGTCCCAGCCGTCACCGGGCGAGGACGCCGCGTGCGCGCCGATGGACGCGCTCTACGCCGAGATGGTGAAGATCCCCGAGCCGCGCGACCGACCGCAGGACAAGCTCGAGCAGCGCGAGACGCAGCGCGCGCAGCTCGCGGGCAAATGCACCGAGATCACCCGCGTCGAGTTCGTCGGGCCGCAGGTGGGCTCGGAGCTCGCCTGGAACGGCGCCCTCGCCCTGCTGATCACGGCCATCGGCATCGTCCTTTACCTCGCCTTCCGCTTCGAATGGAAGTTCGGCGTCGCGGCGATCATCGCCAACCTGCACGACGTCGTGATCATCCTCGGCTTCTTCGCGCTGTTCCAGTGGGAATTCTCGCTGCCGGTGCTCGCGGCGGTGCTCGCCGTGCTCGGCTACTCGGTGAACGAGTCGGTCGTCATCGCCGACCGGATCCGCGAAAACTTCCGCAAGATGCGCAAAGCCTCGGTCACCGAGGTCATCGACAACGCGATCACGCGCACCATCTCGCGCACGATCATCACGCACGGGTGCACGCAGCTCATGGTCACGTCGATGCTGGTGTTCGGCGGGCCGGCGCTGCACTACTTCGCGCTCGCCCTCACGATCGGCATCTGCTTCGGCATCTACTCGTCGGTGCTGGTCATGGCGCCGCTCGTGCGCTGGCTCGGGGTACGGCGCGAGGACCTGGTGAAACCGCTGAAGGACAAGAAGCAGGAGGCCGTGGTCTAGGTATACTCCGAGGCCGCCTGGGGAATAAACCGCCGCCGGGCGCTGTTAATGAGCTTCGTGCGGCGGATGCCGCTGCATGACACCCGCATATCAACCTGATCCGAGAGGAGCACTGGAATGAAAAGAACCCTGGTAGCGACGGGCCTCGCCCTGGCCCTGGGCGCCGGCTATAGCCTGAGCGCCTTCGCGCAGGCGAAGCCCGAAGTCCTGGTCAAGCAGCGTCAGGCGGCGATGACGCTGTTCGGCAAGTATTGGGGTCCTCTCGGCGCGATGGCGGCGGGCAAGGCGCCGTACAACGCCGAGACGGTGAAGCGCAACGCCGGCTATCTGAGCGTCCTGGACAAGATGCCCTGGGACGGCTTCAGCCCCGAGACCAAGGGCACTTCGGCCAAGACGGCCGCGCTGCCCGCGATCTGGAACGAGCCCGACAAGTTCAAGCAGGCACAGGAGCGGCTGCAGAGCGAGGTCTCGAAGCTGGTCCAGGTGAGCCAGAGCGGGGATGAAGCCGCGGTGAAGGCGCAGCTCGGCGCGACCGGCAAGGCCTGCGGCGGCTGCCACGAGAATTTCCGCGAGAAGCAATAGCACGGCGCGACGATTCGCCACGGGCCCCGCTTCGGCGGGGCTTTCTTTTCCGGGGGCTATCGAGCATGCGCAACGGATATCGTCTGGCGATCACGATGCTGTTCGTCGCGAGCGCGGCGAGCGCGCTTGCCCAGGGCGACGCCAGGCGCGGCGAATACGTCGCCAAGGTGGGCGGCTGCGTCGGCTGCCATACCGAGGACAAGGAAGGCGCCCAGCCTTTCGCCGGCGGGCGCGCGCTCAAGACGCCGTTCGGAACGTTCTACGGCCCGAACATCACGCCCGACCCGAACGCGGGGCTCGGCCGCTGGAGCGAGGCCGACTTCATCCGCGCGATGCGCTTCGGCGAGCGGCCCGACGGCGCGAATTACTTCCCCGCGTTCCCCTATACCTCGTTCACGAAGGCCACCGACGGCGACCTCAAGGACCTCTGGGCGTACCTGCGCACGCTGAAGCCGAGCGCGCAGCCGAGCCGTCCCCACGACGTGCGCTTCCCATACTCCTGGCGCTGGCTGGTCACGATCTGGAAGTGGTTCTTCTTCACTCCCGGTCCGTACGTCGCCCCGGCGAATGCTTCGGCGATGCTGGCGCGCGGCGGCTACCTGGCCGACGCGCTCGGGCATTGCGGCGAGTGCCACACGCCGCGCAATTTCCTCGGGGCGATGAAGAAGGACCGCTGGCTCGCGGGTGGCAAGGGTCCCGATGACAAGACCATCCCGAACCTGACGCCGACGCGCCTCAAGAAGCAGAGCGACGCCGAGCTCAAGGATTTCCTCGTGACCGGGACGACGCCCGACGGCGACGCGCCGGCCGAGGCCATGGCCGAGGTGATCCGCAACACGACGAGCCAGCTCGCCCCCGCGGACCTGGACGCGCTGATCGCCTACCTGCGCTCGCTGCCGCCGCTGCCGGAAGAGAAGAGGGACGAGAAAGAGTAGCGCCTAGGCTTTCCGGGCGAGCTTCTCGGCAAGCCCGGTGTAGCTGCCCGGCACCATCTCGAGCAGGCGCTTCTTCGCGCTGTCGGGAAGCGCGAGTCCGCGGATGAAGGCGCGCATCGAGTCGCCGTCGATGCGCTTGCCGCGCGTGAGCGCCTTCAACTGCTCGTAGGGATCGGGAAGGCCGTGGCGCCGCATCACGGTCTGCACCGCTTCCCCGAGGACTTCCCAGTTGGCGTCGAGGTCGGCGGCGAGGCGCGCGGGATCGGCCTCGAGCTTGCCGAGCCCCCGCAGGCACGACTCGTACGCGAGCAGCGTGTGGCCGAGCGCCACGCCGACGTTGCGCAGCGCAGTCGAGTCGGAGAGGTCGCGCTGCCAGCGCGACACGGGCAGCTTGTCGGCGAGGTGCCGCAGCAGCGCGTTCGCCACGCCGATGTTGCCCTCGGAGTTCTCGAAGTCGATCGGGTTCACCTTGTGCGGCATGGTGGAGGACCCGACCTCGCCGGCCTTCGGCTTCTGGCGGAAATAGCCGAGCGAGATGTAGCCCCAGAGGTCGCGGTCCAGGTCGAGCAGGATCGCGTTCGCGCGGGCGAAGGCATCGAGCTGCTCGGCGACGGAGTCGTGCGGCTCGATCTGGGTCGTGTGCGAGTTGAATTCCAGCCCCAGGGCCTCGACGAAGCGGCGGGCGAACGCCTCCCAGTCGAGGTCCGGGTACGCGGCGACGTGGGCGTTGTAGTTGCCCACGGCGCCGTTGATCTTGCCCTGGAGGGAGACCGCGGCGATGCGCGCGCGGGCGCGGCGCAGCCGGTGCGCGAAGTTCGCCAGCTCCTTGCCGAGGGTGGTCGGGCTCGCGGGCTGACCGTGCGTGCGCGAGAGCATGGCGAGAGCGGCGTGGTCCTTCGCCAGCGCCGCGACGCGCTCGATGACGCGGTCCAGCGCCGGCAGCAGCACGCGGTCGCGGGCATCCCTGAGCATCAGCCCGTACGCGAGGTTGTTGATGTCCTCCGAGGTGCACGCGAAGTGCACGAACTCGCCGACGCGCGCGGCCTCGGGATTGCCCGCCAGGCGGCGCTTGAGCCAGTACTCGATCGACTTGACGTCGTGGTTGGTCTCGGCCTCGATCGTCTTCACCAGCGCCGCGTCGTCGTCCGAGAACGCCTCGACGAGACCCTCGAGGTCGTCGCGCGTCCTGCGCGAGAAGGGCTCCATCTCGGTCACGGCGCCCTCGTCGGAGAGCGCGAGCAGCCAGCGGATTTCGATCGCGACCCGGTAGCGGATGAGCGCCGCTTCGCTGAAGTGACGCCGCAGCGGCTCGAGCTGCTGGTGGTAGCGCCCGTCGAGCGGCGACAGGGCGCTGAGCGGCGAGAGCGGCATCGGCTGGATCCGTGACACGGACAGCCTGAATTTTACCACGCGGGCGCCGGGGCCCGCGGCGGCGTCAGGGGCCGCGGCGCCGCAGCGCGCGCTCGCGCGCCCAGCCGAGCGCGTCCAGGGCAAAGGCCGCGAGGGCCTTCGGCCGCAGCGGATACAGGCGCAGCGAGACGCAGCGGCGCTCGTCGCGCGTCCAGTCGCGCGTCCACGCCGCGGCGGTGCCGAGGAACTCGTACGAGCGCAGCCCGCGCTCGGCGGCCCAGGCGATCGTGTAGCGGGTGAGGAGCGACCCCGGCGAGCAGCGCGAGAACGACTCGTCGAAGCCGATCTTGAGGGTCCACAGGCTCTCGGCGCACTCGACCGCGATCACCGTGGCGATCGCCTGGCCGTCGACGCGCATGAAGAACAGCCGCAGCAGCCCGCTGGCGCACGCGGCCGCGGCGTACCGGCGATAGAACGCCCCCGCGCGGGCGTTGCGCGACAGCGCCGATCCGCTCTCGCCCTTCCAGCCGGAAGCCTCGACACGGAACGCCTCCTCGAGGAGGGAATCGAGCTGGCCGGGCGTCGGCGTCATCGCCTCGTATGCGAGCGCCCCGAGCCGCTCGGCGTAGCGCTGCTTGCGGCGCAGGTCGGATCGGCGCGCGACCCCGGGGTGGCTCTCGGGCTGCCGCCATGCCGCATCCAGCGCGATCCGCGGGCAGCCGACGGCCGGACGCGTGATCGCGATCGCCCGTGTGCGGCACGCCGCGCGCAGCTCCGCCATGAGCGGCGAATCCGCGAAGACGCGCTCGGCGTAGAGCGGCATCCCGGTTTCGATCAGCGCCGCGAGCAGTTCGCGCAGCGCGGTGGGGTCCTCGTGGATCGGATCGAACGGCTCGCCGGTCTCGCTCGACCCGAGCACCTCGAGCCGCGGCAGCAGCGATCCGCGCAGGACGAGCGGGGCGATCGCGCATGCGCGGCCGTCGCGCGCCAGCGTCGTCACCCGCAGCGCGTCGCCGGCAAACACCTCCGCGGCGGCGCGCGACCACAGGGAATGCGCCATCGGCGTGCCGCCGGCGGCGAGCGCGTCCCAGCGCGGGGCGAGCTCGGCGAGGCCGGCCGCGTCCGCGAGCACGCGCGTCCGCGCGGGCGCGACGCCCGGCGCGCCGGGCGCGAGCACGGTGGCGGTGGCTTCGCCGCGGAGCTCCATGGATGCCGAAGGTAGCAGCGCGCCGTGACACGGCAGCGGCAGGCGGACGGACCATTAGGACCGGAGCGCCATGCTATGATTGCGGCGCCTCGGAAGATCCGTTGACCCCCGTTTCGACCCCATGAAGCTCATCGGCTCGCTCGCCAGCCCCTATACGCGCAAGGCCCGCGTCGTCCTGGCCGAGAAGAAGATCGATTACGAGTTCGAGATCGACAGTCCCTGGGACGCGGCGACGCACGTTCCCGAGCGCAATCCGCTGGGCAAGGTGCCGGTCCTCGTGCTGGACGACGGGACGACGCTGTTCGACTCGCGCGTCATCGTCGAATTCCTGGACAACGCCTCGCCGCTCGCGCGCCTGCTGCCGCAGGGGAACCGCGAGCGCATCGAGGTGCGCCGCTGGGAGGCGCTCGCCGACGGCGTTCTCGACGCCGCGGTGCTCGTCAGGATGGAGCGCCGCCGCAAGCCCGAGCAGCAGAGCCCGGAGTGGCTCGAGCGCCAGATGGGCAAGGTGCGCGCGGGGCTCTCGGCCATGAACGCGGACCTGGGCGACAAGGCCTGGTGCGCGGGCGGCTCCTACTCCATCGCCGACATCGCGGTCGGCGTCTGCCTCGGCTGGCTCGACTTCCGCTTTCCCGACCTGGGCTGGCGCGACCAGCACCCGAACCTGGCGCGCGCGCTGGCCAGGCTCTCCGACCGCGCGTCGTTCGCGGATACGCTGCCGCGCGAGTGATCGCAGGCTACTGGATCACGCCCCCGCCGAGGCAGACCTCGTCGCGGTAGAGAACGACCGACTGCCCGGGCGTGACCGCCCATTGCGGGGCGTCGAACTCGACCTCGAGCGCCCGAGCGCCGAGGCCCGCGACGCGGCAGGCCGCGTCGGCCTGGCGGTAGCGCGTCTTGGCGCCGTAGGCGCGCGCCGGATCGGGCGCCTCCCCGCTCACCCAGGCGAGGTCGGCGGCGCTCAGCTTGTCGCGCAGCAGCAGCGGATGGTCATGGCCCTGGACGACGATCAGCTCGTTCCGCGCGAGGTCTTTCCCGGCGACGTACCAAGCCTCGCCGCTCGAGCCGCGCAGGCCGCCGATGCCGACTCCCTTGCGCTGGCCGATCGTGTAGAACGCGAGGCCGATGTGCTCGCCGACGGTCCTGCCTTCGGGCGTGCGCATCGGCCCGGGTACGCGCGGCAGGTAGCGGTTCAGGAACTCCCGGAACGGCCGCTCGCCGATGAAGCAGATGCCGGTCGAGTCCTTCTTCGCGTGGTTCGGCAGGCCCGCTTCCCTCGCGATGCGGCGCACCTCCGCCTTCTTCAGCTCGCCCACAGGGAAGGCGACGCGCGCGAGCTGCTCCTGGGTCAGCCGGTGCAGGAAGTAGCTCTGGTCCTTCCCGCGGTCGGCTGCCCGGAGCAGCTCGACCCGCGCCCCGGCGGCGCGCAGGCGCGCGTAGTGCCCGGTCGCGATGCGCGCCGCGCCGAGCGACATCGCGTGGTCGAGGAAGGCGCGGAACTTGATCTCGGCGTTGCACAGCACGTCGGGGTTGGGCGTGCGCCCCGCCGAGTACTCGCGCAGGAACTCGGCGAAGACGCGGTCCTTGTACTCGGCCGAGAAGTTGACCGCCTCGAGCTCGACCCCGATCACGTCGGCGGCGGCCGCCGCGTCGATCAGGTCCTGGCGCGTCGAGCAGTACTCGTCGTCGTCGTCGTCCTCCCAGTTCTTCATGAACAGGCCGACGACGTCGTAGCCGGCGCGCTTCAGAAGCAGCGCGGCGACGGAGGAGTCGACACCTCCGGACATGCCGACGACGATGCGTTCGGCCATGCCGATCAGGCGACGCGCCGCGAGTTGCTCCGGATGAAGTCCGCCATGCGCGTCACGCCCGCCCGGATCGCTTCGTTCGAGGCGGCGTAGGAGAACCGCACGTGCTGGCCCTCGCCCGGGACGCGCGCTCCGAAGTGGATGTCCGCGAGCACGGCGACCCCCGCCTCGTTCAGCAGCCGCCTGCGGAACTCCTCGGAGTCGGACGCGCCGATCATGCGGCAGGCCTCGGTGACGTTCGGCCAGGCGTAGAAGGCGCCGCCCGGGACCAGGCAGGAAACGCCCGGTACGCCGTTCAGGAGACCCACGATCAGGTCCCGCCGCTCGAGGAAGGACGCGCGCATGCGCTCGGCGTCGTCCTGCGGACCCCGGATCGCCTCGACCGCAGCCCATTGCGTGATCTGGGATGCGCACGAGTCCGTGTTCGTCACCCAGCGCACGAACTCCGGCGCGAGCACGGGGTTGGACGCGAACCCGAGCCGCCAGCCCGTCATCGCCCAGGTCTTCGAGGCACCGTCCGAGATGATCGTTCGCTCGTACATCCCGGGCAGCGACGCGATCGATGCGAAGGCGCCGTCGTAGACGAGCCGCGAGTAGATCTCGTCGGCGTACACCCAGACGTCCGGGTGCCGGCGCAGGATCGCGGCGATGGCCTCCAGGTCGCGACGCGACAGGATCCCGCCGGTCGGGTTCTGCGGCGAGTTCAGGATCAGCAGCTTCGTCTTCGGGGTGATCTTGGCCTCGAGCTCCGCCGGATCGAACGCGAAGCCGCGCGCCTCGCGCAGGTGCAGCGGCACCGGGACGGCCCCGTGCGCAGCGATCTGCGACTCGTAGATCGGGAAGCCCGGATTCGGGTAGATCACCTCGTCGCCGACGCCGTGGTCGGTCGTCGAGAGGATCGCGTACGCGATGAAAGGCTTGGCGCCCGCGCCGACCACCACGTGATCGGGCGAGATCGTCAGTCCGCGCATCGCGCCCATGTAGCTCGCCGCCGCCTCGCGCAGCTCGACGATGCCGGCGGACGGGGTGTAGCCGTGCTTGCCTTCGCGGATCGCGCGCACGGCGGCGTCCTGCACGTTCGCCGGCGTGTGGAAGTCGGGCTGGCCGATGCAGAACGAGATGATGTCCTTACCCCGGCGCGCGAGCTCGTTCACCTCGGCGAGCACGACGAACGCGTTCTCGGTCCCCAGGGCGGCGGTACGGCGGCTGATCGCGGGCATGCGGGGTGTCGGCGGGCTGAAAAAACGAATTCTAGCCTATGGGGCCGCGGCACCGGCTGCTATCATCCCGCCCGGGAGAATCCATGCTCGTCAACTGCGTCGCCTACCAGGACGGCCGCAAGCTCGCCGACATCACGATCGAGCAGATCAGCGACTACGTGTCGCGGCCCGAATGCTTCGTCTGGGTCGGCCTGAAGGACCCCGGCCCGGGCGAGCTGGCGGTGATGCAGAAGGAGTTCTCACTGCACGAGCTCGCGGTCGAGGACTCGCGCCACGGCCACCAGCGGCCCAAGATCGAGGAGTACGGCGACTCGCTGTTCGCCGTGCTTCAGACGGTGGAATTCGAGGGCGACGACCTGCTCGTCGGCGAGATCGACATGTTCGTCGGCCGCAACTACATCCTCTCGGTGCGCAACGGCACCAAGAAGGGATTCGCCGAGGTGCGCTCGCGCTGCGAGCGCGAGCCCGACCTCCTGCGCCACGGTTCGGGCTTCGTGTTCTACGCGCTGCTCGACGCGATCGTCGACCGCTACTTCCCCATCCTGGAGGAGCTCGAGACGGCGCTCGAGAGCATCGAGGAGCGCATCTTCGCCGAGGGCTCCCCGCGCGCCAACATCGAGGCGCTGTATGGCTCGAAGCAGGAGCTGATGACGCTGCAGCACGCGGTGCGGCCGCTGCTCGAGGCGGTCGGCAAGCTCTACGGCGGCCGCGTGCCGCAGGTGTGCGCCGGGATGCAGGATTACTACCGCGACGTCTACGACCACGTGGTGCGCATCAACCAGTCGATCGACAGCTTGCGCGAAATGGTGACGACCGCGATCTCGGTCAACCTCTCCATGATCACGCTGAAGGAGAACGAGACCACGCAGCGGCTCGCCGCCTATGCTGCTCTGGTCGCGGTCCCGACCATGATCGCGGGGGTATACGGCATGAACTTCAAGTACATGCCCGAGTTGGACTGGGTCATGGGCTATCCGCTGTCGATCGGCCTGATGGCTGCGATCGACGGCTACCTTTTCTACCGCTTCCGCAAGGCCGGCTGGCTCTAGCGCGGGGGAGCGCGCGGCGTCGGGCTGGCCTAGACGGCCAGCATCCCATGCACGCTGAACAGCTGCCGCGGGTCGGTCCAGACTTTCTGCGCCGAGAAGCCGGCTTTTCTCGCGAGCTCCTGGAACTCGGCGACCGAGTACTTGCACGAGATCTCGGTATGGATGGTCTCGCCGACGGCGAAGTCGAAGCGTTTGCCGCCGACATGCGCGACCTGCGCGTAGCGGCTCTCGAGGTGCATCTCGACCCAGCCGCGGATCGGGTCGTAGAACGCCTTGTGCCGGAAGCGCTCGGGCTTGAAGTCGGCGCCCAGCTCGCGGTTCATGCGCTCGAGAAGATTCAGGTTGAACTTCGCGGTCACGCCCGCGGCGTCGTCGTATGCCGCCTCGAGCGTCGCCTTGTCCTTCTTGAGGTCGACGCCGATGAGCAGCGCGCCGCCCGCGCCCGCCATGCGCCGCACGCGCCGCAGGAAGGCGAGCGCCTCCTCGGGCGTGAAATTGCCGACGGTCGATCCGGGGAAGAAGACGGCCTTGCGGCGTATCGGCAGCCCGGCGAACTGCGGCAGCTCGAGCGGCAGGGTGTAGTCGGCGCACAGGCCGACGATATTGAGCCAGGGGAAAAGCTCGGCCAGCTGCGCCGAAGCCGAGCGCAGCGTCCGCCCGTCGATGTCGATGGGCACGTAGAGAGGCGGCAACAGCCGCTCGATCAGTAGCCGCGTCTTGATGCCCGCGCCGCTGCCGAGCTCGACGAGCTGAGCATCGGGCCCGATGAATTGCGCCATTTCCGCGACGTTCTGCTGCATGACGCCGAGCTCGGTCCGCGTCAGGTAGTACTCGGGGAGCACGCAGATCTGCTCGAACAGGCGCGAGCCGGCGTCGTCGTAGAAGTACTTCGGCGGGAGGCTCTTCTGCGCGCGGGCGAGACCCGCCAGCACGTCGGCGAGGAACGGGTTCGCTTCGGGGAGGAAGTCGTAGAAGCGGAGCACCCCTTCGACGGGAAGGGGTGCGCGCTCGGCGTCCATGCGCCGGGATTCTATGCCGGGCGTTCTGCTCTGGGAAGCGTCGAGTTGAGGCTGCCGCCGCGGCGAACCTTCATCTGCACCGAGGCCTTCCTGAGGTGGCGCGGCGCCGTCGAGGGATCGAGCCAGTTGCGGATGCGCGAGGCGTCGGCGATGCGGGTGTACTTGCCCCACGAGTCGAGCAGCACGATGATGATCTTGCGGCCGGCGAGCTTCGCCTGCATCACCAGGCACCGCCCGGCCTCGCTGATGTAGCCGGTCTTCGACAGGCCGATCTCCCAGCTCGAGTTGCGGATCAGGCGGTTGGTGTTGTGGAAGGCGAGCGTGCGGCGCCCGATGCGCACCTGGTGCGCGGACGTCGTCGAGTACTCGCGGATCTGGGTGTAGCCCTGCGCCGCGTTCACGAGCTTGGCCAGGTCCTCGGCGGTCGAGACGTTCGCGCTCGAGAGCCCGGTGGGGTCGGCGAAGTGCGTGCCGGTCATGCCGAGGAGGTAAGCTTTGAGGTTCATCGCCTGGACGAAGGCGCCGGTGCCGCCGGGATAGGTGCGTCCGAGGGCCGACGCGGCCCGGTTCTCGCTCGCCATCAGGGCGAGCCGCAGCAGATCGTCACGGCTGAGCTGGGCGCCGACCTGCAGGCGCGAGCGCGAGCCCTTCATCTTGTCGACGTCGGCCTTGGTGATCGGGATGACTTCGCTCGAGTCGAGGCCCGCGTCGAGCGTCACCATGGCGGTCATCAGCTTGGTGATGGACGCGATCGGGAGCACGGAGTGGGTGTTCTTGCCAAACAGTACTTCGCCGGAATCCTGGTCGAGCACGAGCACTGCGTTGGAGCGCAGGCCGCGGATCATGGCCTCCTCGCCCAGGGCAGGCAGCGACAGCGCTGCCAGCGCCAGCGCGAACAGTAAGCCCTTGATCTTGCTCAAAGGATTCTCCCTGATAAACAGTGTTGCGAGCGTTTTCACGAAGTGTATCGGCGCATCTGAGAATACGCAAGGAAAATAAGAAGATACAGGTCGTATTTAACATCGAAGGCGAGCACGAGATGACGTTGCCATAGTCCGGTCGGACGCGTCGCGGCCCGGCGACAGTCCTCGGAAAGCGCGCAGCCTGATCCATAAGAACCAGGAAAACAACGTGTTATATCGGAGCGGCGGCCTGGGCTTCCAGATCTTCCTCGAGCTGCAAGGCCCACATTTGCGCGTACAGACCACCCGCTGCGAGCAGCTCGCGATGACGCCCGCGCTCGACGATTCGACCCGCATCGAGGACCAGGATCTGGTCGGCATCCATGATGGTCGATAGCCGGTGAGCGATCACCAACGTGGTGCGGCCGCGGGCGATGCGGTCCAGCTCGGCCTGGATACCTTTCTCGGTCTCGGAGTCCAGCGCCGAGGTCGCCTCGTCGAAAATCAGGATGCTCGGATTCTTCAGGATCGCGCGCGCGAGAGCTTCAGCCCGCGCTCGCCGACGCGCGTCTCGTAGCGGTCGGGGAGGCTCTCGATGAACTCGTGGATATGCGCGGCCTTCGCCGCCTCGATCACCTCTTCCGTCGTCGCCTCCGGCCGCCCGTAATGGATGTTGTACAGGACGGTGTCGTTGAAGAGCACCGTGTCCTGCGGCACGATCCCGATCGCCCCGCGCAGGCTCGCCTGGGTGAAGTCGCGGATGTCGGTGCCGTTGATTGAAATGCGCCCGGTGTTCACCTCGTAGAAGCGGAACAGCAGCCGCGCGAGCGTCGACTTGCCCGAGCCGCTCGCGCCGACCACCGCGACCTTGTCCCCCGCGGGGATCTCGAACGAGACGCCGAAGAGGATCTGGCGCCGCGGCTCGTACGAGAAGTCGACGCTGTCGAAGCGCACCGAGGCGCCGCCCTTGCCGAGCACCGCGGCGCCCGGTCGGTCCTGGATCTCGCGATCCTCGGTGAGGAGACGGAACATGCGGTCCATGTCCGCGAGCGCCTGCTTGATCTCGCGGTACACCATGCCCAGGAAGTTGAGCGGGATGTAGAGCTGGATCAGCAGGCCGTTGACGAGCACGAGGTCGCCGAGCGTGAGCGCCTTGGCGACCACGCCCTGCGCGGCGAGGATCATGAGCAGGGTCACCGCGATCGCGATGATAAGGCTCTGGCCGATGTTGAGGATGCCGAGCGACATCTCGTTGCGCACCGCCGCCGACTCGTACTTGCGCAAATTCTCGTCGTAGCGGCGCGCCTCGTACTCCTCGTTGTTGAAGTACTTGACCGTCTCGTAGTTGATCAGGCTGTCGATGGCTCGGGTGTTCGCGCGCGAGTCGAGCTCGTTCGCGCGCCGGCGGATCTCCATTCGCCACTCGGTGACCGTGACGGTAAACGCAATGTAGACGACCACCGCGCTGAAGGTGACGGCCGCGAACCGCCAGTCGAACTTGGCGAGCAGGATCGCCGCAACCAGACTGAACTCGAGCACGACCGGAATGATCGAGAACAGCATGTACGACATCAGCGTCGAGATGCCGCGCGTGCCCCGCTCGATGTCGCGCGACACGCCGCCCGTCTGCCGCTCGAGGTGGAAGCGCAGGCTCAGGCTGTGCATGTGACGGAACACGGACAGCGCGACGCGCCGGATCGCGCGCTGCGTGACGCGCACGAACACCACGTCGCGCAGCTCCGCGAACAGCGTGGTCGAGAAACGCAGCAGCCCGTACGCCGCGAGCAGGGCGAGCGGCAGGACCAGGATCGCGACCGAGGAGTCGAGCGAATCGACCACCCGCTTCAGGATCAGCGGCACGGCGACGTTGGTGAGCTTCGCGGTGATCAGGAACACCAGCGCGACCGCCACGCGCACCCGGAATTCCCAGAGATAAGGCGCCAGCATGCCAAGGGCGCGCCATTCGCTGCGGCGCCGACCGCCGGTTTCCGTCTTCCGTGCTGGGAACGTCAGGGTGTGGCTGCGGTGTTCGTGGGCCATGATGGCGCGGGCTCTCCGGCATTGTTACATGGGGCCGACCCCGCCACAACGAAAGCCCCCGCGAAAACTTGACAATCGCGCCCGCCAACGTATCATTTAAACACTCGTTTGAATCCCATGGCCCGTTCCCGCTCCGGCCCCCGCAGTAACGCCGGCGACGGCAAGTCGCCCGAGGCGACGCGCCGGCGCATTCTTGAAGCCGCCGAGCGGCTGTTCCTCGAGCACGGCTTCGACGGCACGTCGCTGCGCATGCTGACCGCCACCGCCCGCGTAAATCTGGCCGCAGTCAATTACCACTTCGGCGGCAAGGAAGGGTTGTTCCGCGAGATGATCGGCGCGCGCTTCGACCCGCTCAACCGCGAGCGCATCGCGCTGCTGGCCGCGTACGAGCGGGCCGCCGCGGGCCGCCCCCTCGAATGCGAGACGCTGCTCAACGCGCTGTTCGCGCCGACCCTCAGGCTCGCGCGCGAGGCGAAGCGCGACGGCGCGCGGACCGACTTCCTGCGGCTGCTCGGGCGGGCCTACGTCGATCCGTCCCCCCTGCTGCGGCGGTTCCTGTCCGAGCGCTACGCGCCGGCGGCCGCGCGCTTCAAGGAGGCCTTTGCGCGCACCCTCCCCGACCTGCCGAAGCGGGAGCTCTCGTGGCGCCTGCACTTCATGATGGGCGCTCTCGCCTATACTCTGGCGGGAACCGACGCCTGGAAGCTGATCGCCGCGCTCAGCCCGGAACGCTCGCCGGATCGTGCCGCCGAGGAGAGCGACGCCATGCTGCTGCGCCGGCTGGCGCCGTTCCTCGCGGCCGGCCTGCAGGCGCCGCTGCCGGCGGCAGACCGCGAAGAGCCTTCGATCGCAGCCACGAAGACGCTGCAGCGCCGCTTGCGCCCGCCCGGGCGCAACGGCGCTACGGCGCGCCCATAGCACACCGAACCGGAGAAGCCCATGTCAATCGCCGCGTGGATCGTCATCACCCTGGCCGTGATCGCGGTCGCCGTGCTCGGCGTCGCACCGCTGCGCCGAGCGCTGCTCAGCCGGCCGCTGCTCGCGTGGTACCGCGGTCAGCTGCCCGCGATGTCGCAGACCGAGCAGGAAGCGATCGACGCCGGCACCGTCTGGTGGGACGGCGACCTGTTCTCGGGCCGGCCCGATTGGAGCAAGCTGCTCGCCATCCCGAAGCCCGCGCTCAGCGCCGAGGAGCAGGCCTTCCTCGACAACGAGACCGAGCAGCTGTGCGCGATGGCGAACGACTGGGAGACGACGCAGATCTGGCAGGACCTGCCGCCGCACGTCTGGCAGTTCATCAAGGACAAGGGCTTCCTGGGCCTCATCATCCCGAAGCGCTACGGCGGGAAGGAGTTCTCCGCGTACGCGCACTCGCAGGTCATCATGAAGCTCGCCACGCGCTGCAGCGCCGCGGCCGCGTCGGTGATGGTCCCGAACTCGCTCGGGCCCGCGGAGTTGCTGCTGCACTACGGCACCGAGGAGCAGAAGAACCATTACCTGCCGCGGCTCGCGAAGGGTCTCGAGATCCCGTGCTTCGGGCTGACGAACCCGAGCGCGGGTTCCGACGCCGCAGCGATCCCCGACGTCGGCATCGTGTGCAAGGGCACATGGGAAGGCCGCGAGATCGTCGGGATGCGCGTCACCTGGGAGAAGCGCTACATCACGCTCGGGCCGATCTCGACGCTGCTCGGGCTCGCTTTTCGCCTGCGCGATCCCGACGGCCTGCTCGGAAACCGGGAGGACATCGGCATCACCTGCGCGCTGGTGCCGACCGCGACGCCGGGCGTCAACATCGGCAGCCGTCACAACCCGCTGAACGCGGTGTTCCAGAACGGCCCGAACTGGGGCAAGGACGTGTTCATGCCGCTCGACTGGATCATCGGCGGACCGAGGATGGCCGGCCAGGGCTGGCGCATGCTGATGGAGTGTCTCGCGGCCGGGCGCTCGATCTCGCTGCCCTCGTCGGCGACCGGCTATGCCAAGCTCGCCGCGCGCGCGACCGGCGCCTACGCGCGCGTGCGCAGCCAGTTCAAGACCCCGATCGGCAAGTTCGAAGGGATCGAGGAGCCGCTCGCGCGCATAGGCGGCAACGTTTACATGATGGACTCGGCGCGCCGCATGACCGCGGGGTCGGTCGATCTCGGCGAGAAGCCCTCGGTGATCTCGGCCATCTGCAAATACCACCTTACCGAGCGCGGGCGCGCAGTCGTGATCGATGCGATGGACATCGTCGGCGGCAAGGGCATCTGTCTCGGCCCGAACAACTGGCTCGGGCGCTCGTACCAGCAGCTGCCGATCGCGATCACCGTCGAAGGCGCCAACATCCTGACGCGCAGCCTCATCATCTTCGGCCAGGGCGCGATCCGCTGCCATCCCTACGTGCTGAAGGAGATGGCCGCGGCCAAGGCGCGCGACGTCGTCGCCTTCGACCTGGCGTTGTTCGGCCACGTCCGGCATGTCATCGCGAACAATCTGCGTGCATTCGTCGGCGGCATCACCGGCGCGGCGATCTTCACCGCGCCGTCGGGCGCGGCGCCGGAGACGCGCGCGTACTATCGCCGGCTCTCCCGCATGTCCGCCGCGCTCGCGTTCGTCGCCGACGTCTCCATGCTCGTGCTGGGCGGCTCGCTCAAGCGGCGCGAGAAGATCTCGGCGCGCCTCGGCGACGTGCTCTCGGCGCTCTATCTCTGCTCCGCGACGCTGAAGCGCTACGAGGACGATGGCCGGCCCGCCGCGGACCTGCCGCTTCTGCACTGGGCGATGCAGGACGCGCTCGCGCGCGCCGCCGGCGCGCTGCACGGCGTCATCGTGAACTATCCGAGCCGGGTCGTCGGCTTCGGCTTGCGGCTCGCCGTGTTTCCGCTCGGTCAGCCGTACGCGCCGCCGTCGGACCGACTCGGGCACGAGGTCGCGCGGCTGCTCATCGCGCCGTCCGCCGCGCGCGACCGGCTGACCGCGGGCATGTACCTGCCGAAGAGCGAGTCCGATCCGATCGGGTGCCTGGAAGCCGCGTTCGAGGCCGCGCTCCAGGTCGAGGCGATCGAGGCGAAGCTGCGCGCCGCGGCCAAGGCCGGCGACATCGACGGCGCTTCGCCCGAGGACCTGGCGCGCGCCGGCGTCGCCGCGCGCATCATCACGGTCGAGGAGGAGGCGCGCCTCAAGCGCTTCGCCAAGCTGCGCGACGAGGTCATCCGCGTCGATCATTTCCCGCAGGACCTCGGCGTTTCCGAGGCGCGCGCGCCGGCGCCGCAGCGCGCGGCGGCCTGAGGGACCGGCCGTGAGCAAGCCCATCTACATCGTCGACGGCGCGCGCACGCCGTTCCTCAAGTCGCGCAACCGCCCGGGGCCGTTCTCGGCGAGCGACCTGGCCACGGCCGCCGGGCGCGCGCTGCTGCTGCGTCAGAAGTTCGCGCCCGAGGATCTCGACGAGGTCATTCTCGGCTGCGCCGCGCCGAGCGTCGACGAGGTCAACATCGGCCGCGTGGCGGCGCTGCGCATGGGTTGCGGCGAGAAAGTGCCCGGCTGGACCGTGATGCGCAATTGCGCATCGGGCATGCAGTCTCTCGACTCGGCGATCGCGAACATGCTCTCGGGGCGCTCGAATCTCGTGCTCGCCGGCGGCGTCGACGCGCTGTCGCGCACGCCGCTCATCTACTCCGACGCGATGGTGCTGTGGTTCTCCGCGCTCGCCGCGGCGAAGGGACCCGGCCAGCGGCTCGCGCGCTTCGCGCGGCTGCCGCTCAAATCGATGTTTGCGCCGGTGATCGGCATCATGCGCGGGCTCACCGACCCTTACGTCGGCCTGCTGATGGGACAGACCGCCGAGAACGTCGCGTACCGCTTCGGGATCACGCGGCCGGAGATGGACGCATACGCGGCACGCAGCCACGAGCGCGTGCTGCGCGCGCAGCGCTCGGGCTGGCTCGACCGCCCGCACGACGGCCTCGCGGCCGAGATCGCACCGCTGTTCGCCCCCGACGGCGCGCTCTACCAGAAGGACGACGGCGTGCGCGAGGACTCCACCGCGGAGAACCTCGCGAAGCTCAAGCCCTTCTTCGACCGCAAGTTCGGCAACGTCACCGCCGGCAACTCGTCGCAGATCACCGACGGCGCGGCGTGGCTCGTGCTCGCGACCGAGGAGGCGGTGCGGCGCCACGATCTCGCCCCGGTCGGACGCATCGTCGATACCGAGTGGGCGGGCCTCGACCCGGCGCACATGGGCCTGGGGCCGGTCCACGCCGCGACGCCGCTGCTCGCGCGTCAGGGACTGAAGCCGAACGACCTCGACGCCTGGGAGATCAACGAGGCGTTCGCCGCGCAGGTGCTGGGCTGCCTCGCCGCGTGGCAGGACGAGCGCTATTGCCGCGAGCAGCTCGGGCTCCCAGGCGCAATGGGCGAGCTCGACCTCGACAAGCTCAACGTCGACGGCGGCGCGATCGCGCTCGGGCACCCGGTCGGCGCATCCGGCACCCGCATCGTGCTGCACCTGCTGCACGCGCTGAAGCGCACCGGCGCAGGTGACGGCGGCCGCCGGCCGCGGCGCGGCGTCGCCGCGATCTGCATCGGCGGCGGACTCGGGGGCGCGATGATGATCGAGACGGTCTGACCTCGCACGAACATGGCGAACAACAATTACAAGCACTGGAAGCTCGAGACCGACCGCGACAAGCTCGCCTGGCTCTCGTTCGACAAGCAGGGCGCCTCGACGAACACGCTCTCGCAGGAAGCACTCGCGGAGCTCGACGCCGCGCTCGACGAGACCCGGGCGCTGGCTCCTCGCGGGCTCGTGATCCGGTCGGCGAAGCCCTCGGGCTTCATCGCCGGCGCCGACGTCGAGGAATTCACCCGGATCGAGTCGCCGCAGGGCGCGCTCGCGCTCGTGCGCCGCGGCTGGGACACGTTCAACAAGCTCGCGGCGCTGCCCTTCCCGACCGTCGCGCTGATCGACGGCTTCTGCATGGGCGGCGGCCTCGAGCTCGCGCTCGCGTGCCGCTACCGCATCGCCGTCGACCAGCCCGGCACGAGGCTGGCGCTGCCCGAGGTGATGCTCGGCATCCTTCCGGGCTGGGGCGGCGTGAAGCGGCTCCCGCGCCTCGTCGGCCCCCTGGCCGCGCTCGACATGCTGATGACCGGGCGCTCGGTCGACGCGCGCCGCGCGCGCCGCATGGGCCTGGTCGACGCCGCCGTCCCGCCGCGGATCAAGGAGAACGCGGCGCGCATGACGGCGCTCGAGGCGCCGCGGCCGCGCCGCCTGTCCCTTGCGCAGGCGGCGATGAACATGCCGCTCGCGAGGCCGCTGATCGCCGCCATGGCCCGCCGGCAGCTGCGGGCGAAGGCGCGGCCCGAGCACTATCCCGCGCCGTACGCCATCCTTGCGCTGTGGGAGCACTACGACGGCGATCCGCTCGCGCCGCACCCCGACGACCCGGCTTCCGTGGCGTCGCTCGCCGCGAGCGACACGACGAAGAACCTGATCCGCATCTTCTTCCTGCAGGAGCGGCTGAAGAGCCTCGGCAAGGAGAGCGACTTCCGCGCGCGCCATGTCCACGTCGTGGGCGCGGGCGTCATGGGCGGGGACATCGCCGCCTGGTGCGTCGTTTGCGGCATGCAGGCGAGCCTGCAAGACCTCGACGAAGGCCAGACCAAGAAGGCGCTCGGCCGCGCTAAGAGCCTGTTCCGCCGCCAGCTTCGCAAGAAGCAGGCGATCGACGCCGCCGTCGCGCGCCTCGTCGCCGATCCGCAAGGCACGCACATCAAACATGCCGACGTCGT
>DATDMW010000262.1:0-2078 GCA_036518595.1 Burkholderiales bacterium | reverse complement strand
CGTCGACCTGCACTTCCTCTTCTGCCTCTGGCTCGACACGGCAAGCCGCGAGCACACGGTGCTGGGATGGCTGCTGCGCGAGCTCGCGCGCTACCCGGTGCTCGATCGCGGCATGACCGACTCGAGCGGCGGCTTCGCGAGCGTGGACCGCATGCAGTTCATCCCCTCCGAGCTCTCGCTCGACGACATGTCGAAGCTCTGGCAGCTCCTGGGCCTGCCGTACCGCGCGAGCCTCACCTACGTGGTGCGCAACGTGCAGATCGGCCCCGAGACCGATGCCGCCTCGGCGCCCGTGGTCGCCACGCGCTTCGAGCATCGCGACGAAGTGGAGGCGAGCGCATGATCGCCGAGCGCGTCGAGCGCCGTGTGCTGGGCGCGATCGAGTTCGTGGACGCCTGGACGGGGGCGCGCGTCCTCGAGCCGCTGTCACTCGACGCGCCGCGCCTGCGCCTCACGCGCAACGCTTCGTCGTTGTACGTGATCCGCGACGCGGACGGCCTGTCCGCCTACACGGAAGCGTTCGAGAAGCCGCCGGCCGTGGCCGCGAGCGACTACTCGCTGCGCGTGTCCGATCCGCAGCGCCGCTATGTCACGCGCACGGTGCGCGTCACGCTGCCGCGCGCGGACACGCCGCTCACGGATCCGGCTTCCTTCCTGCAGCCGCTGTCCGTCCAGCTCTACCCGTCGATGGCGCGCAATGCGGAGCCCATCTGGCCGGTGCTGCGCGCGTTCATCTTCGTGACGGACGCGGGCCGACGCGTCGGTGTGGCGAACGCGCTGCTGCGCCTCACGCCCGCGCCGGACGGCCTCGCGCCCACGCTCGCGCTCACGGACGCGAACGGGGAAGGATTCCTCGCCGTGCCCGGCGCGCCGCCGATCTTTTCCGGGACGCCGCCGACGCACCTGTTCGACGCGACGCTCCTCGTCGCGCTCGACGCGCAGTTCGCGCGTCGTGGCGACGCCGCTTCCCTGCCCGTGCCCGACCCGGACCGGATCCTCGATCGCATCGCCGCGAACGACGCATCGGTCCAGCAACTGACCCTGCCGGTGGAGCAGCTGTCCGCCGGCGCAACCCAACGCGTGGAGCTGGAGGTGACCCTGTGACCGTCCGCGCCTTTTCATTCCGACCGGAGGTGAGTCGTGCCTGAATACCTAGCGCCCGGCGTATACGTCGAGGAAGTCAGTTTCCGTTCCAAATCGATCGAGGGCGTGGGCACGAGCACGACGGCCTTCGTCGGCCCCACCCTGAAAGGCCCCGCGGACAGCACGACGCCGGAGCTCCTCACGAGCTTCTCGGACTTCGAGCGCATCTACGGCGGCATCGACGACCTCGCCTACGGCAACGACGACCGGCTGAACCGCAACTACGTCGCGCATGCCGTGCAGGCGTATTTCAACAACGGCGGCGCGCGGCTCTACGTGGTGCGCGTCTACACGCCCGGCACCGGCACGGGCATCGCGACCGCGAAGGCGAGCCCGGTGCTCTCCACCACGGCCAACAACGTCACGACGCCGAACGCGTGGTTCGAAGCGCGCTTCCCCGGCGCCACGTTCAACGGGGCCGGCGTGATCGTGCAGCAGAAAGGCGCGCCGATCCGCGGCAAGAGCCTCGAGAACGCGCCGGATGGGACCGTGGTCCGGGTGCACCCGGCGAAGGCCGCCAACTGGGTCCTGGACGGCAACACGTGGAAGGTCCTCGGCGACGACGGCACGCCCGGCGCCGACGTGCAGAACCCCGGCGTGGGCACGGCGAACGTCTGGCTCATCGCGCAGGTGCCCGACGGGGGCACGGACCCGAAGGCGCTCGACAAGCCCATCGCGCTCGACGACACGGACTTCGACGCGCTCAAGGACAAGGCGCGCGTGCGCATCTTCCCGGCGGCGGAAGTGTGGCTGCGCGCGGACGGCGCGTGGACGCGCGTCACGCGTGGCGGCACGGCGGTGAGCGGCAACGACGCGGAAGTGAAGCCCGCCGATCTCGCCGGCGTGGGCCGCGCCTACGCGATCACGATGGATGTCGAGTTCCGCCCGGTCTCGGGTGACGGCATCCGCTTCGAGGACCTCTCGCCCGTCGCCGG
>DATDMW010000261.1:0-7054 GCA_036518595.1 Burkholderiales bacterium | reverse complement strand
GGAGATCGACCTGTTCCGGCGCCTGAAGCGCCTCGCGCGGCGCGAGCGCCGGTCGATCGTGATCCTGCACCGGCATCCCATCCTCACGAGCGGCCGCAAGGTGAAGCTCTACCGCTGGCGCGAGCTGTGGGCCTTCGGCGCGAAGCTGATACTGACCGGCGGCCGCAGCCTGCGCCGCCGCGAGAGCTGCTTTCCCTGGTACGACGGCCGGCGCGACTAGCCTTGTCATTCTGAGGAGCGCAGCGACGAAGAATCTGCTTTGCCAGCCGCCGGCGACGGCGACAGCCACCAGCCCAGCAGGAACAATCCCGTCGAAACGGCGAGCGTCAGCCACCCGACCGTGATCGCGAGCTGCTTCCCGCGCCACAGCGAGCCGAACCATTCGCCCATCTCCGCGAACAGCAGCGACGCCTTGCCGCCGAGGCGCTGCAGCTGGCGCACGTAGGCCTTCGACTGAGTCGCGGGAATCGGAACCGGCTTCCCGTCGACCACGATGATCTCGTACGCGCCCGAGAGATCGGGGTCGTCGCCGGCGGTCAGATAGATCGCGACCGCGGCGCAAAGGCCGGCGACGAGCACGACCGCCGCGCCGAGGTAGAGCTTCGCCGGGAGCGTCATGCGTCAGCCACCGATCGCCTCGAGCGCCCGCGCGATCTCCTCGACCGACGCCGGCCGCACCAGCTTCTCGATTTCCTTCCCATCCTTGAGAAAGACGAGCGTCGGCCAGAACTTCACGCCGAAGGATCGTCCGAGGCGCTTGCCGCTCGCGTCCTCGACCTTGATGTGGCGGACCTCCGGATGCGCGGCGAGCGCCTCCGCGATCAGCGGCTGCGCACGGCGGCAGTGGCCGCACCAGGACGTGCCGAATTCGAGCAGCGTCGGTCCGGCGAGCGCGTCGATATCCGAGCGCTTCGGTTCCCTCGCGGTTTGCTCCATGCCTCTATTGTCGCCCAGGAACGACGCCTGGATCGACACCCACCGCCCGTTAGGACGTAGCGCATTGCCTTCGGCGGACTGTTTGCAATCACTTCGAATGGTCACCAGCAAGTAAAATCCCGCCATGCCCCGCCTGCACCTCCCCTGGCGTCTCCTCCGCTTCGCCCTTCTCTCGCTGCTCCTCGTCGCCGCGGGCTTCACGTTCTATCTCGATTTCCGCGTCCGCTCAGAGTTCGAAGGCCGCCGCTTCGCGCTGCCCGCGCGCATCTACGCGCGTCCGCTCGAGCTGCACGCGGGTCTCAAGGTGCCGCTGCCCGACATCGTCGACGAGCTGAAGGACGAGGGCTACCGCGAGGGACGGCAGGAGTCGGGCGACGGCTGGTTCTACCGCTCGGGCGACGAGCTCGAGATCGCGGTGCGCCCGTTCGTGTTCTGGGACGGGCCGCAGCCGGCGCGGAAGCTGCACGTCGCCTTCGACGGCAAAGCGGTCGCTTCGGTGAAGGACGCCGACGGCAAGTCGCTCTCGCTCGCGCGCCTCGAGCCGATGGCGATCGGCGGCATCTACCCGGCGAACAACGAGGATCGCGTGCTGGTGCGGCTGTCCGAGGTGCCGAAGCCCCTGATCGACACGCTGATCGCAACCGAGGACCGAAATTTCTACACGCACCACGGCTTCGACCTGCGCGGGATCGCGCGCGCGGCGTGGTCCACGGTGCGCGGCGCCGGCACGCAGGGCGGCAGCACGCTGACGCAGCAGCTCGTGAAGAACTTCTTCCTCACGCCCGAGCGCACGCTGACGCGCAAGGGCACCGAGCTCGTCATGGCGGTGCTGCTCGAGGCGCACTACGACAAGAACGAGATCCTCGAGACCTATCTCAACGAGATCTACCTAGGCCAGGACCGCGACCGCGCGATCCACGGCGTCGGTCTCGCGGCGCTGCACTACTTCGGCAAGACGGTCGACCACCTCACGCTCGCGGAGAGCGCGCTGCTCGTCGGCATGGTGAAGGGTCCGGCCGTCTACGATCCCTACCGCCACCCGCAGCGCGCGCTCGAGCGCCGCAACCTGGTCCTGCGCGAGACGCGCGAGCGCGGCGCGATCACGATGCAGGACTACGCCGCGGCGCGCGCGGCGCCGCTCGGCGTCAACGCGCGCAACGCCATGGGGACCTCGCCCCACCCGGCGTTCCTCGAGCTCGTACACCGGCAGCTGCGGCGCGAGTACGACGAGAACGACCTGCGCTCCGAAGGCCTGCGCATCTTCACCACGCTCGATCCGCGCGTGCAGGGAAAGGCCGAGTCCGTGCTCGCGCGGCGTCTCGCGCAGTTCGACAAGGAGAAGCGCTTCGGCTCGCCCGGCCTCGAGGGGGCGGTCGTCGTCACCGACAGCCAGACGGGCGAGGTCGAGGCGCTGGTCGGCGGGCGCGACGTGAAGTTCCGCGGCTTCAACCGCGCGCTCGACGCCGCGCGCCCGGTCGGGTCGCTCCTCAAGCCCGCGATCTACCTCACCGCGCTCTCCGAGCCGTCGCGCTACACGCTCGTCACGCGCCTCGACGACAACCCGTTCGTGTGGAAGAGCAACGGCGCGCCCGACTGGGAGCCGGCGAACTACGACAAGAAGTTCCACGGCGAGGTGCCGCTGCGCACCGCGCTCGCGCAGTCGTACAACGTCGCGACCGCTCGCCTCGGCACCGACCTCGGGCTCGACCGCGTCTTCGGCACCATCAAGCGCCTCGGCATCGAGCGCGAGATGAAGCCCTACGCGTCGACGCTCCTCGGCGCGATCGACCTCTCGCCGTTCGAGGTCGCGCAGATGTACCAGACGATCGCGAGCGGCGGCTTCCGCACGCCGCTGCGCGCGATCCGCGAAGTCACCACCCAGGACGGCAAGCCGCTCAAGCGCTACGCCATCGCGGTCGAGCCCGCGTTCCCGCCCGAGCCCATGTACCTGATCACCGCGGCGATGCAGGGCGTCGTGCGCGAAGGCACCGGGCAGGCGCTCAAGAACTGGATCCCGCCCGACACCGCGGTCGCCGGCAAGACCGGCACCACCGACGAGCAGCGCGACGCCTGGTTCGCGGGATTCACCGGCGACCGGCTGGCGGTCGTCTGGGTCGGCTACGACGACAACCGCGCGGCGCACCTCTCGGGCGCCGCGAGCGCGCTGCCCGTCTGGGGCGAGATGATGTCGGCGCTCGGGACCGAGCCGCTCGCGCTGCCCAAGCCCGACGGCATCGAGCAGGTCCTGATCGACCCGGCAAGCGGGCTGCGCGCCGATTCCGGATGCCCGGGCGCGACCGAGCTGCCCTTCGTCCAGGGCTCGGCGCCGGCCGAGCGCGCGCCGTGCGCGACCTCGGTCGGGATCGTGGTCGAGCAGGTGAAGCAGAGGGCGAAGAGCTGGCTCGAGCGGCTGTTCGGCAGATAGGCGCAAAATAGCGGTCCCATGAGAATCCTCGCCGCCCTCGCGGCGCTCGCGATCGCGGGCTGCGCCGCCGTCGTGCCGTCTCCGCCTCCGCCGGGGTCCGCCCCGGCGCCCGCGCCCGAAGCGGCGCCGCCCTCGTCGCGCACGGAGAACCCCGCGGTCGCGGGGCTCCTGGACGCCGCGCGCGCCGACGTCGCCTCCGGGCGGCTGGTCAACGCCGCGGCGTCGCTCGAGCGCGCGCTGCGCATCGAGCCGCGCAATCCGCGCCTGTGGGCCGAGCTCGCGCGCGTGCGCTTCAAGCAGGGCGACTACGCCCAGGCCGAGAGCACGGCGCGGCGATCCAACTCCTGGGCGGGATCCGACAGCGCCCTGCGCGCCGAGAACTGGCGCCTCATCGCCCAGTCGCGCGAGGCGCGCGGCGACGGCGAGGGCGCCAGAACAGCGCTCGAGCAGGCAGAGCGCCAGCGGTAAGGCGAAAAAAAGCCGCGCGGTCGCGCGGCTTTTTTCGACCGGATCGCCTCAGCGCGCGCGCAACGCCACGCGGCGGTGCTCGAGCGGCCGCGCGACCGACTTCGCATCGGCCGCGCGAGCGAGCGCGTCGGCCGGGATCTCGATGCGGCGGCCCTCTAGGTCGACGAACCGCGCCGGCTCGCCCGGCCCGAGGACGCGGGTCCGGCTCAGCTCCCACCACTCCCCGGGATACGAGACCGCGACCCCGCGGCCGTCGGCGAGCTTGTAGACGCGCAGCGCGTCCCAGTGCGTTTCGCCGGCGTGGACGAGCACGCAGGCGAACGTCAGGGCGGCGGCGGAGAACGACAGCGTCAAGCGCTTCATGGGGGGCTCCTTCCTCGGGTGCGGCGGCGGGTATCGACGTGGGGGTGCCACCGCTCGAAGCCAGTATAGGAAGACCGCCGGGGTGGCCGGGCCGTAGGAGTTGGCACCGCGTGCGCGGTCGCGCCTTTTCCCGACGAAAAATTACACAGCGCCACCCCGCTGTCGTACGGCGGCGACAGCCTTGCGTCAGCGGCCCGTAAGCTGCGCGCTCAGCGCGCTTCCCTGCGCTTGAACGTCCAGTACAGCACGAATATCAGGAAAAAGCCCAACAGCGTCCCCGAAGGAAGCTTCTGCAGCAGGTCCACCGTGTTGGCGGCCACCGAGGCGATGAAGGCCCCGGCGTCCTTTCCGAGGATGAGGCTGAGCAGCACGCACAGGACGACGAGCATGAACGCGAGCTCGACTACGAGCCAGCCGATCTTGGTGATTCTCTGGATCATCGCGTTCGCGGCGGGGCGGGACGAGCCCGCCCGCGCCGCGTTGCTACGCGAGAGACCGATTGGAGAACAGCCAGACGATGATGCCGAGGGTGATCAGCCCCACCAGGCCGTTCGCGCCGAGATCCTTGATCAGCGCGGTGATGTTGCCGACGACGGATCCGAAGAACGGCAGACTTCCCCCGACCAGCAGGGCCGCCACGATCGCAAGGGCCAGCAACATCAGCCCCACGTCCGTGAGCGCGCCGATCCAGCCTTTGATGCTTTCGATCATCTTCATGAAGCCCCCCTTTGGGTGAGATCCAACGCCGCGTGCACTCCGATAGTGCGGCGCGCCCATGGTATAGCAAGCCACGGGCGATTTCAATGCCCGGCCACTATCGCTTGGGGGGGCTCGGCTTGCGGCTACAAGTCCTTGTATATCGGTCGATCAACCGCGCAGCCTGCCTTTGCGCGGCCGGTCGGCCTGCCGATGGCTCAATACCGGCAACGTCCGTACCATGCGGGATGCGCCGCGGCCGGTCGCGGCAGTTTTTACAAGGAGCGATCGATGGCCCTGAAACGACCCCAAGGATCCCCGGGGACGCTCGTCGTGCTCGAGCACGACTCGCGCGTCCTGCGCGGAAATCCGCTCGGCGACCCGCACGTGCGGCGGCTCGGCGTCTGGCTGCCGCCGCAGTACGACGACGGTACGCGGCGGCGCTTCCCCGTGCTCTACGATCTCGTGGGCTTCACGGGCTCGGGGCTCGCGCACACGAACTGGAAGCCGTTCGGCGACAACGTTCCCGAGCGCGTCGCGCGGCTGATCCGCCACCAGCGGATGGGACCCGCAATCCTGGTCTTTCCCGATTGCTTCACCGCGCTCGGCGGCAACCAGTACGTGAACTCGAGCGCGATCGGCGACTATGCCGACTATCTCACGCGCGAGATCGTCCCCTTCGTCGACCGCGAATTCCGCACCCTCGCTTCGCGCGAGCACCGCGGCTGCTTCGGCAAATCGTCGGGCGGCTACGGCGCGATCGTGCACGGCATGAAATACGCGCGCACCTGGGGCGCCGTCGCGAACCATTCGGGCGACGCCTACTTCGAGTTCGTCTATGGCCACGACTGGCCGAACACGCTCGACGAGCTCGCGAAGCACCGCGCGCCGCGCCGGCGCGCGGGCCGCTACGACGCGCTGCGCGAATCGCGCCGCAAAGGGCTCGCCGCCGGCGAGGACGACGGCCGCATCCGGCGCTTCCTCGCGCACGTGTGGAAGAAGGAGAAGCTCTCGGGGAAGGAAGGCCACTGCATCATGAACCTGTGCATGGCCGCCACGTACGACCCGGACCCGCGCGCTCCGAACGGGTTTCGCGTGCCGTTCAACCTGGAGTCGGGCGAGCCGGTCCCCGGGCGCTGGGCGAGCTGGCGCCGGCACGATCCGGTGAACCTGGTCGAGCGACACCGCGCGAGCCTGCGGTCGCTGCGCGGCATCTACCTCGATTGCGGCTGGCGCGACCAGTACCACATCCATTACGGCATGCGCATCCTGTCTGCGCGGCTCGCGCGCGCCGGAATCCGCCACACCTACGAGGAATTCGACGACGACCACTCGGACGTCGATTACCGCATGGACGTGAGCCTCCCGTTCCTGTACCGGGCGCTCGCACCCTAGGCGTGACATACGCCGCGCTCGCGCGGCCGCTTGCGGAGTAGACTGCCCGCGTCATGATCCCGGCCACCGCAGCCGCCGCGCCCCGCAAGCCGCTCGCACGCCCCGAGCGGTGGCGCTTCTCGCTCTCCGATCCTGCGGGCGCGACGCCGCTCGAGTTTCCGCGCCGTGGCGCCGGCCTCGCCGCCGTCATCGTCGCCGTCATGTTCGTGGTCTTCGCCGGCGCAGGGGTTCTCGCCGCGAAGGGGCTCGATGCGCACCCGATGCACAGCGTCGGCGCGCTCATGCAGACGCTGTTCCGGCTGTTCTGGCTCCTCGGCTGGTCGCTCGCCGTTCTGGTGCTGGGCGCGCTCACGGTGCTGCTGTGCTTCTACCGCCCGATGACGTGGCTCTCCAGCGGAGCGCTGATCGACGCGCCGCGGATCGGTCCGCTGCGGATGATCGCCGAGTACGACCTCGCGCGCATGCGCAACGTGCGCGCCGAGCCCGAAGGGGACAACGCACGCGTTCGCTTCGATTACGGCGAGGGCGGGCGCACGCTCGGCGACCCCATGCCGCCCGCCGACGCGGAGCGGATCGTTGCCGCGATACGCGGCGCGATGCCCGCGTCCACGGCGGCCGCGCCCCCCGAGCTCGTCATCCCGAGCGCACCGGTACCGGCCAAACCGGCGGAGGCCGAGCCGCCGCGCCCGCTGCCGGCCGTGCCGACGCTCGCGCTCGTGCTGGCGAACTTCCTGCCGCTCCTGGGCGTGCTCCTCGGCGGCTGGCGGCTGG
>DATDMW010000260.1:0-8903 GCA_036518595.1 Burkholderiales bacterium | reverse complement strand
GCGCCCGTCGTCGAGCCGGGCAAGGCCGAAGGCCGGCTCACCGAGTCGATCCAGGAGAACATCCCGAAGACGCTCGAGGACGTCGACAACTTCCGCAAGGACCAGCGCGGCCGGCACATGAGCGCCGACGTGCTCGAGGTCGTTCAGGGCGACAAGAACTCGGTGGTCACGACCTTCGGCGACGTGCGCACGACGCCGCCGCCCGTGCCCTCGGGCCACGTCGCGGTCGAGCTGCCGCCGGCCGAGGCGGCGCCGCACACGCCGCCGATGAATCTCGGCAAGGGCGCGGTCGCGCCGCTCGAGAAGGAGCACACCGACACGAGCAGCTACACCAGCCAGGCCGACGCGAAGCTGAAGGAGGAAGGCGTCTCGCAGTAGCAGCTCGACATGGTCGACTCGGGCGAGCTCGCCGACGCCAACAAGGAGAAGAAGGGCCTCGAGCAGAAGGCGAAGACGGAGCCCGCCGCGATCCAGGACTTCGCGCGCCAGGAGACCGCGCGCGTCGACCGCGAGCTCGCGCACGAGGAGAAGGCGGGCCGCGACGCGATGGGCGCGAAGCGCCGCGCCGCCCTCGCCTCCACGGGCCAGCGCCAGCACGGCGCGAAGAGCGCGCTCGAGAAGCAGCGCGACGACGTCGCGGCGCAGATCAACGGCATGTACAAGAAGGCGCAGGACAGCGTCACCAAGAAGCTCGCCGACCTCGAGCGCGACTCGATGAAGCGCTTCGACGAGGGCAACGCGAAGGCGGCGAAGACCTTCGAGGACACGGTCAACCGCGAGTTCGAGGCCTACAAGGCCGACCGCTACTCGGGCTGGTTCGGCTGGGCGAGGAAGGCCAAGGACTGGCTCCTCGGCATGGACGAGCTGCCGCGCGTGAAGGAGATCTTCGACACCAACCGCGCGATCTTCGTCGAGACGGTGAACCAGCTCGTCGCGGCGATCACCGCCGACAACAAGCGCGTGATCCAGCAATGCAAGGACGAGCTCGCCGACGCGCGCAAGCAGATCGCCGACTTCGTCAAGGGCCTGAAGCCGGCGCTGCAAGGCATCGGCAAGAAGGCCGCCGCGGAGATGAGCGAGAAGCTCGCCGACCTCGACAACAAGGTCGGCGCGAAGGAGGAGGAGCTGCGCGGCAAGCTCAAGGACAAGCAGACCGCCGCGATCCGCGCCATCGACGACAAGATCACGAAGATGAAGGAGGCGATGTCGGGCGCGCTCGCGAAGCTCGGCCGGCTGCTCCTCTACGCCGCGAAGAAGTTCTTCTCCTGGGCGCTCGGGAAGTTCGGCGTGTCGCTCTCGACCATCGAGGGCATCATCGACAAGGGCATCGCCGTGCTCAAGGCGATCTTCACCGGGCCGATCAAGTTCGTGAAGAACCTGGTCGGCGCCGCCGGCCTGGGCTTCGAGAACTTCGGCAAGCATTTCCTCACGCACCTGAAGAACGCGGTGTTCGAGTGGCTCACCGGATCGCTCGAAGGGATCACGCTGCCGGAGACCTGGAACCTGCGCGGCATCCTGAGCGTCGTGCTGCAGATCGCCGGCATCACCTGGGAGAACCTGCGCAAGCACCTGCTGAAGTACATCCCCGAGCCCGTGCTCAAGGGGCTCGAGACCGGCTTCGCGCTGGTGAAGACGCTGGTCACCGAGGGCCCGATGGCCGCCTGGGAGCAGCTGAAGTCGATCGGAGCCGAGCTCACCGACGCCTTCGTCGACGCGGTCAAGAACTGGATCAAGTGGAAGATCGTGCAGAAGGCGATCGAGACCATCCTGTCGATGTTCATCCCCGGCGCGGGCATCATCCGCGCCATCATCGGCATCTACGACACCATCGTCTTCTTCATCCAGAAGGCGAAGCAGATCATGGAGATGATCGGCAACTTCCTCGGCTCGATCGCCGACATCGCGGCGGGGAACATCGGCGCCGCGGCGCAGGCGCTCGAGGACGGCCTCGCGAACGGCCTGAAGCTCGTCATCCAGTTCCTCGCGAAGTTCCTGCACCTCGACGGCATCACCGCCAAGATCCGCGAGGTGATCGGGGGCATCCGCAACAAGGTCGACGGCGTGCTCGACAAGGTCGCGAGCTGGGTCGCGGGGCTGGCGAAAAAGGCGGGCCGGTTCGTCGCGAGCAAGGCGCTCGGCGGCGACCCGAAGGCGACGCCCGAGCAGCGCCTGCAGGCCGGCGTGAGCGAAGGCGTGCAGGCCGTCAACCGGCTGGGCGGCCGGGAGATCGGGATCACGCTGATCAACCCGGTCCTCGCCGCCATCCGGCTCCGCCACAACCTGAAAAGCCTGCAGGCGCAGCCGAGCGGCGGTGTGTGGTCGGTGGTCGGCGAGGTCAACCCGAAGCTCGCCGCGCTCACCGAGAAAGCGGTGCTCACCGACAAGAAGACGCCGGGCGCCACCAAGCGCGAGTACGGCAGCCTGACCGGCGGCGGCTTCGGAACCTGGGGGCGCGTGACGGGACTGCACAAGCTCGGCGCCGAGAATCCCCCGAGCGTCGACAACGCGAAGCACTGGCAGGTGCTGTCGCGGCGCCTGTTCCGCCGCGGGGGCAGCACCTACTACGTGCGCGGCCACCTGATCAACGGCAAGTTCGGCGGCCCGGGCGACGACTGGCACAACCTCACGCCGCTCACCCAGGCCTCGAACAACCGCAGCATCGCCTCGATGCTGCACACCTTCGAGAACCCGGTGAAGCAGGCGGTGGAATCGAACGGAACGGTGGACGTCGACGTCCGCGCCGTCTACAAGCAGCCCGACCGCTCGGGCGACATCGCCAAGGTGCTGGGAAAGCGGCCGTCAGCCGAGGACAAGGCCATCGCCGGCGTCATCGAGGCCGAGCAGCACGTCCCGAGCCAGATCGTCGCCACCGCGCACATCGTGTCCGGCGGCGGCGGGGCCAAGGACCCGGTCAGCACGACCGAGAACGTGATCGACACGAACCTCGACAACTACTTCCACGCCGACTATCCCTCCGCCGGCGGCCCCGCGCGCCGCCTCGTCGACCTCAACAAGGCGACCCGGTCCGAGCTCAAGGAGCTGGTCGGGATGACCGACGCGGTCGCGACCGCCATCATCAGCCGGCGGCGGTATTCGGACCGCGACGGTCTCATCGCGGCCATGGACGACGATCAGGTCGTCAAGGTCACGCACATGTCCGGCGCCCAGGTGTGGCACAACATGATGAGCACCGCCGGCGTGAAGCTGGTCTTCGAATAAATGGCTACGCGTGCGCCCGCACCCGCGCCGCGATGTTCCCCAGCATGCGCGTGCTCTCCATCAGCACCGGGTTGTCGGCGACGGCGCAGGCCTCGGCGGCCGCCTGGCGCACGGGCGCGGCGGCGTGGCCCTTGCGCAGCGCCTTGAGCGCGGACACGGCCTTCTCGCCCGCGGCGTGGTCGCCGCGCTGCTTGGCGGAGATGAGCTCTTCGATCACCTGGTGCAGGTGCGACGCGCCCGCGGGCGCCGCGGCCTTGGCCGGCGCGGCCTTTTTCGCGGAGACCTTCTTCGCGGGCCTGCTCTTCGGTTTGCCTGCCTTCGTGCGACGCTTCGCCATGGTGTCCTCGCTTCAGAATGAGACGTTGAACGGACGGTCCGCCGCCGGCTCGGCCGGCTCGCGGCGGAACCGCTTCGGGTCGATGCGGTGCTTGCGGATCAGCTCCCACAGCGCGCGGCGGTGCTTCTTCGCCGCGGCCGCCGCGTGCGTGATGTTGCCGTCGCACGCGATCAGCATCTGCTCGATGTAGCGCCGCTCGAACTGCTCGACGACGCGCGCCTTGGCCGCGCGGAACGACTCGTCGAGCGGCGCTTGCTCCTCGTCGCCGATCTCGATCTCGGCCGGCGTGAGGCTCGGGCCGTGGCCGAGCAGCACGGCGCGCTCGATGGTGTGCGAGAGCTCGCGGACGTTGCCCGGCCACGAATGCGCGAGCAGCTTCTTCATGGCGAGCGGCGTCACGCCCTGCACCGGCCGCCCGAACTCGGTGGCGAAGCGGCGCACGAAGTGCTGCGCGAGCGCCGGGATGTCCTCGCGCCGCTCGCGCAAGGGGGAAAGCGTCAGCGTCAGCACGTTCAGCCGGAAGTACAGGTCGCGGCGGAACCGGCCGTGCGCGACCAGGCCCGCCAGGTCCTGGTTGGACGACGCGATCACGCGCACGTTCGCGCGCCGCAGCGCGTTCGCGCCCACGGGGCGGTACTCGCGCTCCTGCAGGAAGCGCAGCAGCTTCGCCTGCGCCGCGTGCGGCAGGCTGTCGACCTCGTCGAGGAACAGCGTCCCGCCTTCGGCCGCCGCGATCAGGCCTTCGCGCGCCGCGTGCGCCGTCGTGTACGCGCCGCGCGCGTGCCCGAAGAGCTCGGCCTCGATCAGCTCCACGGGGATCGCGCCGCAGTTGATCGGGACGCACGGGCGCGACACGCGCGCCGAGAGGTAGTGGATCGCCTGCGCGAACAGCTCCTTGCCGGTGCCGGTCTCGCCGAGGATCAGCACGCCCGCGTCGCAGCCCGCGAGCAGCGGCAGCCGCGCCATGTGCGCGAGGAAGGCCGGGCTGTTGCCCATCAGGCCCTCGGCGCGCGCGCCGAGCAGCGCACGGATGTTCCGCGGGGGGCGCGGCTGCAACAGCCCCACCCCGCGCAGCGTGCGCGCGACCAGCTCGGCGACGAGGAACGGCGCGGACACGAAGTCGTACGCGCCCGCGGTCAGGATCCGGAGGATGTCCTCCTGCGCGAAGCCCGCGCCGAGCACGAGCACCGACGTCCCGGGCGACTCCAGGCGCACGCGCCCGAGAAGATCGAGCGTGCGCTGCAGGGTCGCCGGCTCCGCGGGGACCACCAGCACGTCGGCGTCGGGAACCGGCTCGCCGGCCGCGGGCACGCGCTGCACCGCGATCTCGAGCGCCGGCACCTGCTCGAGGCAGGCGCGCGCGCTCGCGGCGAGCGGATCCTCGTCTCGGTGAGACAGAACGATGCAACGCGATGCCAACGCCGTGCCCCCCGCTTGTTATTGGCCGGGCCGCTTTTTTTTGACGACGGAGACTATTGCGCCCGCGGACCCGCGGGCCGCTCTCATGACAAGAGCATCGTCCTTGATATTAGCGACCGGCCGCGCCAAGTCAAGCGCGCGCGGCATCGGGAATTCCCGACAAATGCTGCCGGGAGTTTCCGGAGCCGCGCGCTCGGCACGAGCGCGATCAATCCGTTAGACGCGTTTCTTGAAGTACGCGCGGCGCGTCGGCCCGGGATGCGGCGCCCGCAACTCACGCCTGAATTTCGCGCGTTCGCGCCCGGAAAAGCCTCGTTCGTCGCACGCGCCCGTCGGGCCCCCGCGGCCGTGCTCTGATGCCGTGGCGACCGAACCGACTTGCGAGGGAACAACAATGAAGAACCGAAGCCCGTGGTGGTTGTGCGTCCTGGCCCTGTCGCTCGTGCCCTTCTCGGCCGAGGCCGATCAGAGAGGCGACGACGACGGCGTCCCGTTCCGACTGCTGCAGCAGCAGCTCGACGCGCTCACCCAGCGCGTCGGCGCGCTCGAGGCGGCGCGCCAGACGACCGGCCAGTCGTGCCAGGCCGGACAGTTCGTCGCCGCCATCAGCGCGACCGGCGTGATCACGTGCGCGGCGCCGGCAACCGCCGGCGGCGCGGGCGGAGCCGGTGGAACGACCGCTGGCGGAACGACCACCGGTGGAACAACGGCAGGCGGCGGAACCGGAGCCGGCGGGGCCAATGGAACGACACCGCCGCCGCCCGTGGTCAGCGACGCCTTCCGCGCCGCGGTGCAGCAGGCGTTCAGCGCGCTCTCCGCGAACAACGTTCCGCTCGCGCCGACGCCGCTGGTCATACCGTTCACCAGCGTGATCCCGACCTCCTACGATCTCGCCGTCGGGACCGTCGTGCTCGCGATAGACGCGCCGTCGGCGACCGCGACGATCACGGTCGCGATTCCGACCTTCGTGTGGCGTGCCGACGCGAGCAATAGCTTGCTCGGCGCCGGCGTATTGACGGTAACGGCGAGCCCCGCCACGACGGCCACGATCCAGGCCGCCGTGGAGACCACGCCGACCGGCACGCACCGTATCGGCACCGTGATGTCGATCGCGGTCACCAATGCCGCGGTTACGGCGACCGGGGCCGGCGGCCTCTCCACCGCCCTCCAGAATATGGTCCCGTTCCCGGCCATCCTCGTCGACGAGTACAGCAGCATCCTCGGCGGCATCGTCCCGGCGGCGCTCGCCACGCTGCCCGAGTTCTGATCGAGCGAGGAAACAAAAAATGAAGAACCGAAGCTCGTTGTGGTTGCTGTGCCTCGTGACGCTGTCGCTCGCGCCGCTGTCCGCGCTGGCGGACAGGAGCTCGCGCGAGAACGAAGGCGTCCCGTTCCGGCTGCTGCAGCAGCGGATCGATGCCCTACGCCTGCGCGTCGATGCGCTCGAGGCGGCGCGCCCGACCGCCCAGTCGTGTCAGGCCGGCCAGTTCGTGGCGGCCGTGACCGCGACCGGCACGATCGTTTGCGCCGCGCCGCCGACGACGACCACCGGCGGCGGCGGCACGACGGCGGGAGGCGGCACGACGACGCCCCCGGGCCCCGTCAGCGACCCCTTCCGCGCCGCCCTGCAGCAGGCCTTCAGCGCGCTGTCGGGCGCCAACGCTCCGCTTCAGCCGCGGCTCATCGATTTGATCGGAGCGCAACCCGCGGCCACGATCCCGACCTCCTACGATCTGACGATCGGGGCCGCGGTGTTCGCGCAGACCTCGGCCACGGCCGGGACGATCACGGTGGCGGTTCCGAGCTTCGTCGTGCACGCGAACTATTCCAACGACCCGAACGGTGTCGTCATAGGCGGCACGCTCGCCTTCTCCGCGGGCCCGGGCACGACCGCCAACATCGATGTCACGGTGGAGACCACGCCCACCGGAAAACGCCGGCTCGGGTCCGTGACCTCGATCCAGGTCAACATCCCTCAGGTCGGGGTGAACGCGCCGATCGGGGTTACCGGGAGCGACCTGCTTGTCGTCTCGAACATCGTGTTCCTGACCCAGTACGCCAAGGCCATCACCAGCGAATACGTCGGCATCCTCGGCACGCTCGTCCCGCCGGCGCTCGCCACGCTGCCGGAGTTCTGATCGCCGGGTGAAGCGGGACCGGGGCGCCTTCGAGGCGCCCCGAGCGTCAGTGCACGATCATCCCCGTGAACACGTACGCCTGCAGCGTCACCAGGATGCCGACCAGGCACGCGAGCGCGATCGAGTGCCAGAAGACGAAGCGCAGGATCGAGCCCTCGTGGCCGAACCAGTTGGTCGCGGTCGAGGCGACCACGATCGACTGCGCGTCGATCATCTTGCCCATGACGCCGCCCGAGGAGTTGGCCGCGCACATGAGGATCGGCGAGAGGCCGAGCTGCTCGGAGGTGATCTTCTGCAGGCCGCCGAAGAGCACGTTCGACGCGGTGTCGGAGCCCGTGAGCGCGACGCCCAGCCAGCCGAGCAGCGCGCCGAAGAACGGGTACAGCACGCCCGCGTGCGCGAAGGCGAGGCCGAGCGTGGCGTCGAGGCCGGAGAGGCGCGTCAGCGTGCCGATGCCGAGCATGGCCGAGATCGTGATCAGCGAGTAGCGCGTCACGTAGATCGTGCGGCCGTATGATTTGATCAGCCCCATCGGCGAATAGCCCATGAAGAAGCCCGAGATGATCGCGGCGATCAGCATGCCGGTGCCGGTGAACGAGAGCCAGGTGAACGCGAACACCGCGCCCTCGGGCGTCGGCTTCGCCACGACCGGCTGCACCTTGTTGATCAGGTTGTGCAGGCCGGGGACCGGGTAGTTCCAGGTGAAGTGCGGGTTGACCATGGACTTAAACCATCCGGTGCCCCAGACCAGGAGGATGGCGCAGACGATGATCCACGGCGTGAGCGCCTTCCACACCTCGGCCGAGGATGCCTTCCCCGCGGGCGCGGGCGCCGGCGCCGCCATCGTCGCCGCCGAGTCGTCGTGCGTGCGCAGCTTGGGCGAGGTCCACACCGTCTTCGGCTGCCAGATCCTGAGGAAGCCGATCAGGCACGCCATCGAGATGAGCGAGGCGCCGATGTCGACGATCCACGGGTTGACGAAGTTCGAGATCAGGTACTGCGGCACCGCGAACGTGACGCCGGTGACCAGGATCGCGGGCCAGATCTCCTTCATGCCGCGCCAGCCGGCGAAGACCCAGATCAGCCAGAACGGAACGATCAGCGAGAAGAACGGCAGCTGGCGCCCGACCATCGCGCCGAGCAGGTACGGGTCGATGCCGGTCACCGACGCGAGACCGGCGATCGGCGTGCCGAGCGCGCCGTAGGCGACCGGCGCGGTGTTCGCGATCAGCGACAGGCCCGACGCGGCGAGCGGCGAGAAGCCGAGGCCGATGAGGATCGCGCCGGTCACCGCGACCGGCGTGCCGAAGCCCGAGGCGCCTTCGAAGAAGGCGCCGAAGGAGAAGGCGATGAGCAGGAGCTGCAGGCGGCGGTCCGCGGTGACGCCGCCGATCGTCTGCTGCAGGATCTGGAACGCGCCCTTCTCCACCGTGAGCCGGTACAGGAAGATGACGTTGAGCACGATCCAGCCGATCGGGAAGAAGCCGGTCACGAGACCGAGGACGCCGGCGCGGAACGCCATGGCCGCGGGCATGGTGAAGGCGTACACCGCGACGACGATCGCCGCGGCGAGCGCGATCACGGCGGCGATGTGCGCCTTGACCTTGCCGGAGGCGATCAGCGCGAGCAGCGTCACCACCGGGATCGCGGCGACCAGCGTCGAAATTAGCTCGTTCGAGAACGGGTTATAGACCTGGTTCCACATCGCGTCCCCTCCGGTTGTGGTTTTGGTCGTGCCGCGCGGAGGATAGAGCCCGGTCTCTTACAGAATGCTGACTCGGGGTCCGCGC
>DATDMW010000259.1:0-8115 GCA_036518595.1 Burkholderiales bacterium | reverse complement strand
CTGGAGCGGCCGGATCTGGCGGTGCAGATCTTCGACTCCCATCTATGCGTCGCCGAGGTGCTGCTCTACGGACCCACCCCCTACGACGAGGTGCTCGCGCTGGCCGCCGGCCTGCGGGAGACGGCCGAGAAGGCCGGCGTGCAGCGTGCCGTGGGCTTCGCGGCCGCGCTCTCCGGCGAGGCGGCGCTGCTCTCGGGCGACCTCGACGCGATCGAGCAGGTGCCGCCGCCCGATCTCGCGCGCGTGCGCCGCGACCCGGCGCTCCACGTCGAGCAGAAGGTGTCGTGGCGCACGATCTTCTTCTTCGCCGACCAGCGCGAGCGCGCCCCCGGACTCACCGACGCCTCGGGCGCGCCGCTCGCGCGCAACCCGCTGCGCGACCGGCGCGTGCGCGAGGCGCTGTCGAAGGCGATCGACCGGCGCGCCATCGCCGAGCGCCTGATGGACGGCGCGGCGCTCCCCGCGTCGAATCTCGTCTCGCCGCCCGTGTTCGGCTACGCGCGGGAGCTGCAGCCCGATCCGCTCGATCCCGCCGCCGCGCGCCGGCTGCTCGCCGAGGCGGGCTACCCGCGCGGATTCGGCATGACGGTGTCCGCCCCGAACAACCGATACGTCGACGACGACCAGATCGCGCAGGCGGTGGCGGCGATGCTGGCGCGCGTCGGCGTGCGCGCGCGCGTCGAGACCATGCCCATCAACGCCTACCTCACGCGCGGGCGCGAAGGGCGGTTCGGCTTCGCGCTGCTCGGGTGGGGATCGTTCTCGGCCGACCTCGCGCTGCGCGCGCTGGTCGCGACGCCTTCGCCCGAGCGCGGCTTCGGCGCGTTCAACTGGGCGCACTACGCGAACGCGCGCGTCGACGAGCTGCTCGAGCGCGGCTTCGGGACGCTCGACGAGCGCCGCCGCGAGGAGATCGCCCGCGAGGCGATGCGCGCGGCGATGCGCGACTACGCGGTCATCCCCCTGCACCACCAGATCACGAGCTGGGCGCTGCGGCGCGGGCTCTCGTACCCGGGCCGCGTCGACGAGTTCACGCTGGCCAATTTCGTGCGCAGGCAATAGGATCGCATCCATGCTGATGCAACTGCTGCGCGACGCGTTCGGTGGAGCGCGCCACAGGCGGCTGCTCGAGGACGCGCGCCGCCGACTCGACACAGGCGACCTGGAAGGCGCCGAGCGGCTGTGCGCGGCGATCGACGAGGCGACCCCGGGCCTCGCCGACGTTCGCCTCGCGCTCGCCGACGCGCTCGAGCGCTCCGGGCGGCGCGACCGCGCGGCGGTGTGGAGGACTCGCGCGCTGCACGGGCTCGCCCCCGGGGATCCGCGCCGTGTCGGTCTGATGCTGCGCCTCGCCGACGAGATGGAGGCGACGCGCCCCGAGGAGTCCGAGGGCTGGTACCGCCGCGTCCTCGAGGCCGATCCCGGCAACCGGGATGCGCTGCTGCACGTCGCGATGCGCTGCCACGACGCGTCCGACCCCGAGCAGGCGCGCATCCTTCTCGAGCGCGCGATCTCCCCGCGCGACACCGCGCTGCGCCTGCGCCGGGCGCTCATGCTGCCGGCGATCGTGCAGTCGAACGAGCACATCGAGTCGATCCGGCGTCGCTTCGACGCGGAGCTCGACGAGTTGGTCGAAGCCAGGCTGCCTCCGCTCGAGCACCCCGAGCGCGAGATCGGGATGACCGGGTTCTACCTCTCGTACCACGGCCGCAACAATGCCGCGCCGCTGCGCAAGCTCGGCCGCCTGTGCCGCGCGGTCTACCCGGGCCGCACCGAGTGCGCGCGAGCGCCGTTCTCCTCCGGCGCTCGCCTGCGCGTCGGCTTCGTCTCGACCTTCTTCCATCATCATTCCGTCGCTCGCACCACCTACGGATTGATCCGCGATCTGCCGCGGCCGCGGTTCGAGGTGACGGTGTTCGCGATCGAGCCGCGCGCCGACGAATGGGCCGACGCCGTGCGCGGCGCCGCCGACCGCTACGTCGCGCTGCCGGGCGACCTGGCGCGCGTGCGCGACGCGATCGACGCCGCCGCGCTCGACGTGCTGATCTTCGCGGACATCGGCATGCACCCGCTCACGTATTTCCTGTCGTTCTGGCGCATGGCGCCGGTGCAGCTCGCGACCTGGGGACATTCGATGACGAGCGGCGTCGACACCGTCGACGGGTACGTCTCCTCCGACGCCGTCGAGGCGCCGGGGAGCGAGGAGCAGTACACCGAGCGCCTGATGCGCCTGCCCGGCTATTTCATGCCGCGCTACCGGCGGCCCGCGCTGGACGGCCCGCGCAAGCCGCGCTCAGCGCTCGGCCTGCCCGACGGCGTCCACGTCTACTACTGTCCGCAGAACCTGTTCAAGATCCATCCGGACCTGGACGCGTCGCTGCTCGCGATCCTCGAGCGCGATCCCGCGGCCGGCATCCTGCTGCAGGACACGCACCCGGCGTGGACCGCGCTCGTGCGCAAGCGCCTCGCGCGCACGCTCGGCGCGCAGGCGCCGCGCGTGCATTTCGTGCGCCGCGTGCCGCCGGGCGAATTCCTCCAGTACCTCGCCGCCGCCGACGTCATCCTCGACCCCTTCTACTTCGGCGGATGCAACTCGAGCTGCGAGGCCCTGGCGCTCGGCGCGCCGGTGGTGACGCTGCCCTCGGGGCAGCTGCCCGGGCGCTTCACGCTGGGCCTGTACCGCGAGATCGAAATGGACGAGCTCGTCGCCGACAGCCCCGCGCGCTACGTCGACATCGCGGTGCGGCTCGCGTGCGAGCCCGACTGGCGCCGCGACGTGTCGGAGCGCATCGCCGCGCGCAGCGCGCGCCTGTTCGACCGGCCGGACACCGGCGCCGCGCTCGGCGACGCGCTGCTCGCGATGGCCGAGACGGCACGCCGGAGCTAGCGCGCCGTGCTGCGCTATCTCGCGGTGCGGCTGCTGCAAGCGCTCGCCGCGCTGCTCGCGATGTCGGCGATCGTGTTCGCCGCGGTCTACGCGATCGGCAACCCGGTCGAGATCCTGGTGAACCCGCAGGCCGACCAGCAAGAGATCGCGCGCGCGGTCGCGGCGCTCGGCCTCGACCGGCCGCTGCCCGAGCAGTACCTGCGCTTCCTCGCGCACGCAGCGACGGGCGACCTCGGGCGCTCGTTCGCCTTCGACGTGCCCGCGATCGGGCTCATCCTCGAGCGCATGCCGGCGACGCTGGAGCTCGCGACCTGCGCCATGCTGATCGCGCTCGCGCTCGGCCTGCCGCTCGGGCTCTGGGCGGGACTGCGGCCGCGCTCGGCGACGGGGCGCGCCATCGCCGGGCTTTCGATCCTCGGCTTCTCGCTGCCGACGTTCTGGGTCGGGCTGATGCTGATCCTGGTCTTCTCGGTGCAGCTCGGCTGGCTGCCGTCGGCGGGGCGCGGGCCGACGATCCCCCTGCTCGGCGTGCCGGTCAGCTTCCTGTCGCTCGAGGGCTGGCGCCACCTCGTGCTGCCCGCGTGCAATCTCGCGCTGTTCAATCTCGCGCTCGTGACGCGGCTCGCTCGCGCGGGCACGGCCGACGCGATGCGCCAGGAGTACGTGGTGTTCGCCCGCGCGAAGGGGCTCGGCGAGGCGCACATCGTCGCCACGCACGTCGCCAAGAACGTGCTCATTCCCATCATCACGGTCGCGGGGCTCGAGTTCGGCTCGCTGATCGCCTTCGCCGTCGTCACCGAGTCGATCTTCGCCTGGCCCGGGATGGGCAAGCTGCTGGTCGACTCGATCAACGTGCTCGACCGGCCGGTGATCGTCGGCTATCTGTGCATCGTGGTCGTGATGTTCGTCGCGATCAACCTCGCGATCGACGTCGCCTACGCGTGGCTCGACCCGCGCGTGCGCGGAGCGCTCGCGTGAGGCGGCTCGCGCTCGACTTCGCCGCGAGCCGCGTCGCGCTGGCCGCCGCGGCCCTGCTCGCGCTGCTCGCGCTCGCGGCGCTGCTCGCGCCCTGGGCCGCGCCGCAGAATCCGTACGATCTCGCGCAGCTCGACCTCGCGAACTCGCGCCTGGCTCCGGGCGCGCGCTTCTGGCTCGGGACCGACGACCAGGGCCGCGACATGCTCTCGGCCATCCTCTACGGCCTGCGCACCAGCCTCACGGTCGGCGCGGTGACGACGGCGTGCGCGCTCGCGCTCGGCGTTGCGCTCGGCGTGACCTCCGCGTGGCTGGGCGGGGGGTTCGAGGCGCTCGTGATGCGCATCGCCGACCTGCAGCTCTCGTTCCCGTCGATCCTGATCGCGCTGGTGTTGCTCGCGCTGCTCGGCCAGGGCCTGGACAAGATCGTCGCCGCGCTGGTCGCGGTGCAGTGGGCGTATTACGCGCGCACGGCGCGCGCCGCGGCGCTGGTCGAGCGCAGGAAGGACTACATCGAGGCGGCGACCGCGCTCGCGCTGCCGGGCCGCACGATCGTCCTGCGTCACCTGCTCCCGAACTGCCTGCCGCCGATCGTCATCGTCGCCGGGGTCCAGACGGCGGCGGCGATCACGCTGGAGGCGACGCTGTCCTTCCTCGGGTTGGGCCTGCCGATCACCGAGCCCTCGCTCGGGCTGCTGGTCGCGAACGGCTTCGCCTACATTCTCTCGGGGCAGTACTGGATCAGCGTGTTCCCGGGCGCGGCGCTGGTCGTCCTCGTGGTCGCGATCAACCTCTCGACCGACCGCCTGCGCGAGGTGCTCGACCCGCGCTCGCGCGGCTTATACTGAAGCGGCCATGGACACCCTCGACATCCTGGAGACGCTGATCGGCTTCGACACGGTCAGCCGCAACTCCAATCTCGGGCTGATCGAATGGGTGCGCGACCGGCTGAAGCGGCTCGGCGTCGTGTCGCGCCTGTCGTACGACGCCTCGCGCGCGAAGGCGAACCTTCTCGCCACGCTGGGCGACGGCACGACCGGGGGCCTCGTGCTCTGCGGGCACACCGACGTGGTCCCGGTCGACGGCCAGCCCTGGGACAGCGATCCGTTCCGCGCCGTGCGCCGCGACGGCCGTATCTACGGGCGCGGAGCCGCCGACATGAAGGGCTTCATCGCGTGCGTCCTCGCCGCGGTGCCCGCGCTGCTCGAGGCGCCGCTCAGGCGCCCGGTGCACCTCGCCTGGACCTACGACGAGGAGGTCGGCTGCCTCGGCGCGCCGGTGCTGATCCGCGACCTGCGCGCCGCGGGCCTCGCGCCCGCCGGCTGCATCGTCGGCGAGCCGACCGCGATGCAGGTGATGATCGGCCACAAGGGCCTGCGCGTGTACCGCTGCCGCGTGCACGGCCTCGAGGCGCACTCCTCGCTCGCGCCCTCGGGCGTGAACGCGATCGAGCACGCGGCGCGCCTGATCTCGCGCATCCGCGACATCGCGCTCGAGCTTTCGCGCGAGGGGCCGCGCGACGAGAGCTTCTCGGTGCCCTTCGTGACGATGAGCACGGGCACGATCCGCGGCGGCACCGCGACCAACATCGTGCCGCGCGAATGCGAGTTCCAGTTCGATTTGCGCTATCTTCCAGGGATGAGGGCGGACGAGGTCTTCGAGCGAGTGCGCCGCGCAGCCGACGCGGAGCAAGCCGAGATGCGCCGCGCCGCGCCCGGGGTGGGCATCGCGCTCGAGCTCGCCGAGGAAGCGCCGGATCTGAACACCGCCCCCGACGCCGCGCTCGTGCGCCTCGGCGCGCGCCTGTCGGCCAGCGGCGCGCCGGGACGGGTGCCGTTCGCCACCGACGGCGGGCACTTCCACCGCGCGGGCGTGCCGACGATCGTGATCGGGCCCGGGTCCATCGACCAGGCGCACAAGCCGAACGAGTTCGTCGCGCTCGAGCAGCTCGCGCAGTGCGAGCGCTTTCTCGAGCGCCTGAAAGAGGAGCTGTGCGCCCCGGCGCACGTTTGATCCATCAGCGAGGAGGAAAGATGTCGAAGAAGAATGCGTTCGTTTTAGCCGGGATGCTGCTCGTCGCGGCGCAGTTCGGAAATGAGGCCCTGGCGCAGCAGCCGATCGAGCTGATCTCGTTCGGCGGCGGCGCCAACTGGCCGGTGTGGACGGCCATGGACAAGGGCCTGTTCGCGAAGCACGGCGTCGCGGTGAAGCAGACGTTCACGCCGAACTCGGTGTTCCAGATGGAGAACCTGGTCGCCGGCAAGTTCGACATCGCGACGACCGCGCTCGACAATGTCGTCGCGTACATGGAGGGCCAGGGCGAGGTGGAGCTGAAGACGCAGCCCGACCTGTTCGCGTTCATGGGCGGCTACGCCGGGGGCTTGAGGCTGGACGTCGCGCCCGACATCAAGTCGATCGCCGACCTCAAGGGCAAGGCGGTCGGCGTCGACGCCGCGACCACGGGCTTCGCGTTCATCCTGTACAAGATGCTGGCGATGAACGGCGTGAAGATGGAGGACTACAGCATCGAGAAGCTCGGCGGCACGCCGAACCGGGTGAAGGCGCTGATGGAGGGCAAGATCTCGGCGACGATGGTGAGCTCGCCCTCGGAAGTGCTGCCCGAGTCGAAGGGCTTCCATCGCATCGCCGACACGACGAAGATCTTCGGCGCCTACCAGACCAGCGTCGGCACGACGCGGCGCGCGTGGGCGAAGGAGAACAAGGAGCGCCTGGTCGGCTTCATCCGCGCCTACGTCGAGGCGATCGACTGGCTCTACGACCCGAAGCACAAGGCCGAGGCGCTCGAGATCTACACGAAGCACCTGAAGGACGCGCCGAAGCAGGCCGCGGAGCAATCCTACAAGATCATGCTCTCGGGCAGCGAAGGCTTCCAGAAGAAGGCGAAGATCAGCATGCGCGGCGCGCGCACCGTGCTCAAGCTGCGCTCCGAGTACGCCAAGCCGCAGAAGGACCTGAAGGATCCCCGGAAGTACATCGACGAGACGTACTACCGCGAGGCGGTGAAGCGGCCCGCGACGAAGAGCGACACCTGAGAGCGCCCGCGAGATGCCCGACCGCCCGCGCATCCTGATCGCGGGCGCCGGCATCGGCGGCCTCGCCGCCGCCGCCGCCCTGCTCCAGCGCGGCTTCGACGTCTCGGTCTTCGAGCAGGCGAAGGAGCTGAAGGAGGTCGGCGCCGGCGTCCAGATCAGCGCCAACGGCACGCGCGTGCTGGACGCGCTCGGGGTCCTCGCGCCTTTGCGCAGGCTCGCGTGCGAGGCGTCGGGGAAGGAGATCCGCCTCTGGAATTCGGGGCGCACGTGGAAGCTGTTCGATCTCGGCGCGGTCTCGGTCGAGCGCTACGGGTTTCCCTATCTCACGGTCTATCGCCCGGACCTGCTCGCGGCGCTCGCCGACGCGGTGCGAGCGAAGAAGCCCGACGCGATACGCCTCGGGTCGCGCGTCGTCGGTGTCGAGCAGCGCGATGACCGCGTCGTCCTGATGCTCGAAGGCGGCGCGAGCGCCGAAGGCGACGTTCTGATCGGCGCCGACGGCGTGCACTCGAAGATCCGCGAGGCGCTCTTCGGCGAGCACGACGCGAGCTTCACCGGCCTCATGGCCTGGCGCGCGACCGTGCCGATGTCGAAGCTGCCGGCGCACATGAACCGCCCGGTCGGCACCAACTGGGTCGGCCCGGGACGTCACGTCGTCCATTACCCCGTGCACGGCGGCGAGCGGATGAACTTCGTCGGCATCGTCGAGCGCGGCGACTGGCGCGTCGAGTCGTGGACCGCGAAAGGCACGACGGAAGAGTGCGCCGCCGACTTCGCGGGCTGGCACGAGGACGTGCACGCGATGATCCGCAACGCGCCTTCCTTGTACAAATGGGCGCTGCTCGGCCGCGAGCCCATGCAGCGCTGGACCGACGGCAACGTCACGCTGCTCGGCGACGCCTGCCACCCGATGGTGCCGATGCTCGCGCAGGGCGCGGTAATGGCGATCGAGGACGGGATGGTGCTCGCACGCTGCCTCGAGCGCTTCGAGCCGCGGGAGGCGCTCACGCGCTACGAGAAGGCGCGAAAAGCGCGCACGACACGCGCCGTGATCGGCTCCGCGCAGAACGCGACTCGCTTCCACAACCCCAAGCTCGCCGACGCTGCCGGCGCGCAAGAGTATGTCGACCGCGAGTGGAGTGAAGCGCGCGTCGAGGAGCGTTATGGATGGCTGTTCACGTACGCGGCGACGACGACGGA
>DATDMW010000258.1:0-3840 GCA_036518595.1 Burkholderiales bacterium | reverse complement strand
CTCGGGGTCGGCGTTGTGGTGCTGGTGCACGCAATTGTTGTGCACGATCGCGACGTCGCCCGCCTGCCAGTCGTAGCGCACGCCGTCGTGGATCTCGTAGCCGCGCCCGTCGAGGATGTAGAACGCCGCCTCGTTCACGTGGCCGTGCTTCTGCGTGCGGCCGCCGGGCGCGTACTCCTCGAGGTGGATGTGCAGCGTCTGCGTCATGCCGTCGACCGGCTCGACGAAGTGCTTGCTGAACGACTGCGGCCCGTCCTGGAACTTGAGCTCCCTGCCCTTGATCACGCGCGGCAGCGAGCGCAGGCGCTTCAGCTCGTCCTTGAGGTTGTACTGGCCCGCGATGGCCCGGACGAACACGCGGTCCTTCTTGCTGCTGTAGTGCGATTCCTTGCCCATCGGTTTTCCTTTCGCCGCTACCGCCCCTGGCGGGTGATGATTTCCTCGTACAGCCTGGTCCACTTGGCGTAGTGGTCGAGCATGTCGCTCGAGTCGACGAATTTTAGCGGGAATTGGTTGAGCTTGGTCTTGATCTTCCGGCTCGTCGGGACGAAGTCGCGTTCCAGCAGGAGGAACTGCGCGTCCGAGATCATGAAGTCGTAGAAGAGCACCGCGGCGCTCGGATGCCGCGCGCGGCGCGCCATGCCGATCCCGTTGGGACGCGCGACCGCGGGCGGGATCACGAACCAGTCGATCGGCGCGCCCCTCTGCTTCAGCTGCTCGGCTTTGTAGTTGTAGACCGTGAGCGCGAGCGGCACCTCGCCCGCGGCGACCAGGTTCGTGAGCAGCGTGTGACCCTTGCGCACCGAGAAGCCGTTCTTCGTGGCGATGTCGCGGAACAGCTGCAGGCCCTTCTGCTCGCCGAGCTGCGTGACGACGCCCGCGAGCCAGTCCTCGTCCGCGGCCTCGATCCCGAGGCGTCCCTTCCAGCGCGGATCGAGCAGATCCTCCCAATTCTTCGGCAGCTCGTCCTTCTTCACCAGCCGCGTGTTGTAGGCGAGCGCGAAGATGTTGAGCCGTGTCCCGACCCACTCGCGGTGCGGCATGATCGCCTGCGGGATCAGGTCCGCGAGATAGGGCGACTTCACCTCCTGCAGGATCTTCTCGCGGTGCAGCGACTCCATCTCGGGGCCGTTGGTGTCGAAGATGTCGACGTCGAAGCGCCCCGCGCGCGCCTCGGTCACGCCGCGCTGCTGCACCTTCTCGGAGGACGCGCGCCAGACGCGAACCTTGACGCCGTACTTCTTCTCGAACGCGGCAGAGAACACGGCGTAATCGTCCACGGGCGCGGAGGTGTAGACGCTGAGCTCGCCCTCCTTCTTCGCGCCCTGCAGCAGGCGCTGGGCGCGGTCGGCGCCCTGGTATTGGGCGATCCCGGAGGCGTCCTTCGCCTGCGGTTGTGCTGCCGCCGAAAAGGAGCACGCGGCGATCGCGGCGGCGCCCACACGCGCCAAAAGCCTCATGGAGCCCACAAGTCTCTCCTCGGAAGTTCGACCCGACCAGCCGGCGAAGAGTCAGGCCCCGGGGACCGCAGCAAATGAAAACGGCCCGGAGCGCGAACGCGCCGCCGGGCCGCTCGAACCGCTTACTTTAGAACGAGTGCGTGACGCCGATCGCCGCCTGCGTGCTGTCCGAACCGGGGCTGATATCGACCGGCGTATTGTTGAACGACGCCGACGTGCCGGTCGTGAGCCGCGAGTAGATCGCGAACAAGCCCGTGCGCTTGGACAGGCTCAACATCGCGCCGACGTTCAGCTGGCTTCCGTCGAACCCGTCGGTGGTGCACGCGCCGCCGCCGTTCAGCTCGCACGAGCCCTTGTCCGACTTCGCGTAGCTGGCCGCGAGCTTGATGTTGCCCAGACCCTGCTCGCCCGTGACGGCCCAGCGATTGTTCTTCGCGCTGTTGAACTTGCCGACCGCACCGCCGGTCTCCTCCAGCTTGATCTGCGCGACATCCAGCGACACTTTGGTCTTGGTCGGGAACTCGTACATGACCGCGGCGCGGGTCGCAGTGTCGTTCGAGTGCACCCCCCCGGCGCTCGATGTCGGGTTCGTGAACGGCCCGCCCGCGACCTGCGGGGAACTCGAGAACGCGAACTGGTCCTTGCGGATCTCGTGCGCAGCGGCGATATAGAGCGGCCCGACCTCGTACTTCACGCCGAACGACTCCACCTTGGGATGACGGTTGTCGCCAGCGGCCTTCGCTTCTTCCTCCTTCGGGATCGAATAGCCGGCCAGCAGCGTGACGCCGCCGAACGAGGGTGACTCGTAGACGAACGAGTTCTTCTCGCGCCTGTGGAAGTCGATGCCGTCGAGCGGCCCCTGCGACAGCACCGCGCTGTCGGAGACGAAGTTGCCGCTGCTGATCCCGAGAATCCCGATCGGGTCGCCCAGCGACTTGTACACAGTATCCATGTTGCCGAGCTTCACCGTGCCGAACCCGCCGGTGAGGCCGACGAACGAGTCGCGGCTGGCCCAGAGCGTGCCGCCGGTATCGATCGACACCTTGCTCTCGATCTGGAAGATCGCCTTCAGACCGCCGCCGAGATCCTCCGAGCCACGAAAGCCGATTCTGGTGTTGCTGGCGTCGAGGTTGATCCGGCTCTTGAAGTCCTTCCCGTTACCCGTCGTAAGGGCGGGATTCAGATCGGCGGCGCTCGATGCGCCCGAGGTCTTGAACATCCCCAACTGCGGATACAGCTTTCCGTAGACCTGCACGTTCTGCGCGAGCGCGGCGACGGGTGTTCCCAGCGCGCCGGCAACTGCCAGGGCGACCGCTTTTTTCCTGAGCATTTCCCCTCCTATAGTTCTAGGTGCTGTCAGATTTCTTCGGACGGGGCCATGTTGCCGCCCGCCTCAAGTTCCGTTCCTCTATGCGGAACTCCGCCCTACAAAATCAGGACGTTAGAGGCAGCGTACGAGTGGACTATGTCCCTGTCAATGGGCTGACGCCCGCTCTGTTGCGTTTACGCAACGTGATCGACATCAAGCCGCCTTGGGCGGGAGATCCTCGAGCTCGGCTTCGTACGCCTTGTCCATGCGCGGCTGCAGCCCGCGCTTCGCGAGCGCGTCCGCGAACATTCGCCTAACCGCCGGTTTTTCATCCGCATAGTCGATCTGGTCGCCGCCGATGCGACGGCTGATCCACGCTTTCGGGACGCCTTGTGCGTTGCGCAACGCCACGCCCTCGTACTTGAACGCGAGATAGCGCGCCGGCGTCGATCCGGCGTTGAAATGCTGGTGCATCCACATGTTGGGCGGCACGATCATCGTCCCGACCTCCCACTCGTAGCGCCGCGGCTCGTCGCCCTCGGGCCACATCAGGCTGTAGCCCTCGCCCGAGAGCAGGATGACGTGCGCGCCGGGGCCGTGCGCGTGCGCCTTCTTGTACGTGCCGACCGGGAACTGAGAGATGTGCGCCGGCAGCGAGCCGCGCGCGAGGTTGAAGCGGATGTGGCCGCCGCCCGCGCCGCGCTCGCCCGCCGCGATCAGCGGCAGGTTCACGGCGTCGGCGACGAAGTTGGTCGCGAGCAGGAAGCCCTTCTGCTCGCCCTTGTTCGCGAAATAGTCGGGCTCGCCGGAGAAGCGGCCCTTGAAGTCGTGCTTCGTGTTGAACACGAAGTCCGTGTCCTCGTACAGGTTGATCACGACCGGCGCGTTGGTCACGGCGACGTAGCGCGCGGGCTCCTGCCCCGAGCCGTTGAAATGCTGGTGCCAGGTGTTGAGCGGGATCGCAAACAGCGCGCCCGCCTTCCATTCGAAGCTCGAGCGCTGGCCCGCATCGTTCCAGATCTGCGTCGAGCCGCGCCCCGAGAGCACGTAGACCATCTCCTCGAACAGCTG
>DATDMW010000257.1:0-2032 GCA_036518595.1 Burkholderiales bacterium | reverse complement strand
CCAGGCCGCGCAGCTCCACCGGCGCCGCGGGCGCGGCAGGGTCCGCCGCCTTGAAGACGGCCTGCCACGCATCGACGTCGAGCACGGGCAGCTCGCCATAGAGCCACATGCCCTCGCGCAGCGGCTCGGACGACAGCGGCGCCCCGAAGCGCAGCGCCGCCTGCCAGCGCTCGGGCGCGATGCGGTTGAACCGGCCGTGCACGCTGCCGTCGAGCACGGTCGTCACGGCCTCGTTGCCCGAGCCCAGCCGCGCGATGTTGATCGCGAGCGGCCGGCTTTCGTCGGCGCTCTTGGCGAGCGGTGCGGGCAGCGCCACGGCGAGGCCCTTGAGGTCCGAGCTCAACGTGAGCTCGCTCGCCGCGCGGCTCGACAGCAGCCGTGCCTTCCATTCCGTCGCGCCCGTGGCGCGCGCGGCGATGGCTTCGGGAACGTACGCGGCGAGGTTCGCGGCGTCGATGCGTCCCTGCACCGTCGTGGCCACCTGCCCGTCGGGTTGCGAGGAAATGGCGATCTGCGCCGGCTGCCCGAAGAGCGTGCCCGCGAGGTCCGGCGCGCGCACGCCGCGCTCGGTGAAGGACAGCCGCCCGCGCAGGTCGCGCAGCGCGAGCGTGCCCGCCGTCGTGGCGACGTCGCCGTTGAACTGGTAATCGCCGGCGACGCGCACGGGATCGGCGCCGCCCAACGGGATGTCCAGGTGCAGCTTGAGCCGCCCCGGCCCCTCGACGTTCACCGCCTTCGTGAAGGAGCCCGGCCCGTTCACGAGCGGCGACTCGCGCAGGAAGCGCAGGCCGTCCGCGCCGGTGGTATCCACGTCGCCGTCGATCGTGAGCAGCGGCGGCTTCGCGCCGAGGTCCTCGATGACCGCCGCCACGGCGGTCGCATGGCTGGAGAAGATGCGCGCGCTCTTCGCGCGGATCTCCATGCGCCGGTTCTCGAAGCGCAGCGTGCCCTCGACCGCCTCGACGCCCGGCCAGTCCGGCAGGTAGCGCAGCGACCCGTCGTGGATGTCGCCCTCGACGAGGAAGTGGCCGTTCGATCCGCGGCCGAACGGGAACTCGTAGAGGTCGCCCTTGAGCTCGAATGTGGCGCGCGAGGAGTCGCCGGAGCGGATCGCGCGCTCCAGCCAGTCGCGAACCGGCGCCGTGGTGTTGGGCATGTATCGCGCGACGCTGGTGGCCTTCGCGCGCGTGAGGTGGCCCTTGAGGTCGATGTAGCCCGGGGAATGCGTCTTCGATTCCGGCAGCGAGCGCCACGAGCCCGTGACGCTGCCCTCCGCGTCCTCGTTGGCGAAGCTCGCCTGCTCGATCGTCACGCGCGTCGCGCCGCCCTCGTGCTTCCAGTGGGCGCGCGCCTCCAGGCGGTCGATCGCGAGCGGCGCGCGGAAGACGTGCAATTGCTCGAATCTCGCGTTCGTGCCCGTGACGCGCAGCGTGCCTCCCGCCTCGGAGCCCTCGATCTCGCCGCTCAGGCCGCTCACGCCGGGAATCGAGTCCACCGCGTTCACCGCGAGGTCGCGGAAGCGCCCATGAAGCGCGTACGACCTGGCCGGCCGCGCCTCGTCGCCCGACCACGTGACGACCGCGTCGGTAAGCTGGCCGCGCGGCGCGAAGCGCAACGCCCGGCCCTTCACGTCGGGGGGCACCGGGAAGTAGTCCAGCAGCGTCGCCGCGATCTTCAGGTCGATGCCGTCGGCGCGCACCTCCGACTGCGGGTCGCGCCCCGGCTCCGCCTTGCGCGCCAGCGCGAAGTTGCCCGGCTGCGCCTCGAGGCCCGAAGGCAGCCGGAAGCGCAGGCCCTCGGTGGTGAAGGTGAAGCCCGTAGGCTGCGCGCGATAGCGCGCGCGTCCCGAGATGCTGGCGAGCTCCAGCGGCAGCGCGTCGGCCGAGAGCTGCGCGCGCGCATCGCGCATCGCGAGGTCCGCCACCAGCTCGTCCACGCCGTCGCGGGTGAATTGGGTCCACACGCGCACGCTGCCCACGCCGCTGCGCAGCGTCTCGGGCACGGGCAGGTGCGCGCGCAGGCGGCCCAGGTC
>DATDMW010000256.1:0-4947 GCA_036518595.1 Burkholderiales bacterium | reverse complement strand
GACGTGTCGTCTTCGTCGTCGCCGGCCTGCGTCAGCAGCATGCCCTCTTTGCCGAGCTCGAGCGAACGGACGCCTTTCAAAAACGCTTCCTTGAACGTCCGCCCGATCGCCATCGCCTCGCCCACCGACTTCATCTGGGTGGTCAGGGTGGAGTCGGTCAGCGGGAATTTCTCGAAGGCAAAACGCGGCACCTTGGTGACCACGTAGTCGATCGAGGGCTCGAAGGACGCCGGCGTGGCGCCGCCGGTGATGTCGTTCTTCAGTTCGTCCAGCGTGTCGCCGACGGCCAGCTTGGCCGCCACCTTGGCGATCGGGAAGCCGGTGGCCTTCGACGCCAGCGCCGACGAGCGCGACACGCGCGGGTTCATCTCGATCACGATCATGCGGCCGTCGACCGGATTGATCGCGAACTGCACGTTCGAGCCGCCGGTATCGACGCCGATCTCGCGCAGCACCGCGATCGAGGCGTCGCGCATGATCTGGTATTCCTTGTCGGTCAGCGTCTGGGCCGGCGCGACGGTGATCGAGTCGCCGGTGTGGACGCCCATCGGGTCGAGGTTCTCGATCGAGCAGATGATGATGCAGTTGTCCTTGCGGTCGCGCACCACCTCCATCTCGAACTCTTTCCAGCCGATCACCGACTCCTCGATGAGCAGCTGGTGCGCGGGCGAAGCGTCGAGCCCGCGCTCGCAGATCGCGACGAACTCCTCGCGGTTGTACGCGATGCCGCCGCCGGATCCGCCCAGCGTGAACGACGGCCGGATGACGACCGGGAAGCCGATCCCGGCCTGCACCTGCAGCGCCTCCTCCATCGAGTGGGCAAGCTGCGAGTGCGGGCATTCGAGGCCGATCCTGGCCATCGCCTGCTTGAACTTGTCGCGGTCCTCGGCGGTGTCGATCGCCTGGGGGCTTGCGCCGATCATCTCGACGCCGTGCTTCTCGAGCACGCCGGCGCGCGCGAGGTCGAGCGCGCAGTTGAGCGCGGTCTGCCCGCCCATCGTCGGCAGCAGCGCGTCCGGGCGCTCGCGCTCGATGATCGCCTCGAGCATCTGCGGATTGATCGGCTCGACGTACGTGACGTCGGCCATCTCGGGGTCCGTCATGATCGTGGCGGGGTTGGAGTTCACCAGGATCACCTTGTAGCCCTCGGCGCGCAGCGTCTTGCAAGCCTGCGCGCCGGAATAGTCGAACTCGCACGCCTGTCCGATGACGATCGGACCGGCGCCGATGATCAGGATGCTGCGGATGTCGGTGCGCTTCGGCATCTCAGGCGGCGTCGCGCCGCTCGCGGTGCTTCTGCATCAGGTCGGCGAAGCGGTCGAAAAGGTAACCGATGTCGTGCGGCCCCGGGCTCGCCTCCGGGTGGCCCTGGAAGCAGAACGCCGGACGGTCGGTGCGCGCGAGCCCCTGCAGGCTGCCGTCGAAAAGCGACACGTGCGTCGCTCGCAGGTTCGCCGGCAGAGTCGCGGGATCGACGGCGAAGCCGTGGTTCTGGCTGGTGATCGCCACCGCGCCCGTGTCGAGGTCCTTCACGGGGTGGTTCGCACCGTGATGGCCGAACTTCATCTTGATTGTCTTCGCACCCGAGGCGAGCCCCATGAGCTGATGCCCGAGACAGATGCCGAAGGTCGGGATGCCGCGGTCGATGATCTCGCGGATCGCGCGGATCGCGTAATCGCAAGGCTCGGGATCGCCCGGGCCGTTCGACAGGAACACGCCATCGGGCTTCAGCGCCAGCGCGTCGCGCGCCGGCGCCTGCGCGGGCAGAACCGTGATGCGGCAGCCGCGGTCGGCGAGCATGCGCAGGATGTTGCGCTTGATCCCGTAGTCGTAGGCGGCGATATGGAAGCGCTCGCGCCCGGGCCCGGCGTAACCGCGGCCGAGCGCCCAGCCGCCCTCGACCCACTCGTACGGCTCGCGCGTGCTCACGACCTTCGCGAGATCCATCCCGGCGAGGCCGGGGAAGCCGCGCGCCGCTTCGAGCGCGCGCCGCTCGTCGATCGCGCCTGCCATGACGGCGCCGTTCTGCGCACCCTTCTCGCGCAGGATTCGCGTGAGCCGGCGCGTATCGATATCGGCGATCGCAACGACGTTGCGCTCGCGCAGGAAATCCGGAAGCGGCTGCTCGGCGCGCCAGCTCGAGGCGAGCAGCGGCAGATCACGGATCACCAAGCCTGCGGCGACGACCTGCGCCGCCTCGTTGTCCTCGCCGTTGACGCCGGTGTTGCCGATGTGCGGGTACGTCAGCGTGACGATCTGCCGACAGTAAGACGGGTCGGTCAGGATTTCCTGGTACCCGGTGATCGCGGTGTTGAAGACGACTTCGCCCGCCGAGAGCCCGTCGGCGCCAATCGACCGGCCGCGGAATACGGTCCCGTCGGCGAGCGCGAGCACGGCGGGCGTCTGGGCGGCGGACAAGGCAGGCGTCCTCGGGGTGTAGATGTACAAAGCGGGATCGGCTTGCGCGGATCCCGCTCTCGGTTAAGCCACGAAATTATACCCGGAAGACGCTGTCGCATCAATCGCTTCGGCGGTTCTTGGCGCAGATGTTGCTTAGCACGTTGCTTATAGTCGCAACGGTGTCACAATGAGACGGCATCCGGGCTTCCGGACGCCGAACCAGAACAGGGAGGGACCCGACGGGGTCCCGCAAAAGAAGAATGTCGGACGCACCCGCGAGCGCGCTGCTGGGCGCGTTTTCCAGCTCGGATTTCCTGCCGCAGCGGGTGTCGCTTCTTTATCGGCTTTCCGGCCGCGACATACCCGCGATCCTGCCCGCGTCCCTCGTGGTCGCCTTCGGCCTTTGGGGCAACGTCGCGGATGCCATGCTCGCGGCATGGATCGTCTGGCTGCTCGTCGCCAGCCTCGCGCGCCTCGGTCTTGGCCGCGCGTACCGGATCCGCCGCCCAGGCCCGAAGGCGGCCGCGCGCTGGGAGAGCTACTTCTGCCTGGCGAGCGCCGCCGTCGGCATGGCGTGGGGGATCACGGTATTGTTTCTGTACCCGGAACGGGCCCAGCTGCACGAGATCCTCGTCCCGTTCCTGATTGGCAGCGTCGCGATGGGGCTGCCCGCGACGCTCGCCCCCAGCCCCAAGGCCTTCGCCTGCCTCATCGCACCCATCCTCGCGCCGATGATCGGCGTGCTGTACTCGCAAGGCGGCGCGTTCAACACCTCGGCGGCGATCCTCATCCTGGTGTTCTCCGCCGTGCTGCTCGCGCTGTACCTCTCGTCGCACCATGCGCTGCTCGAGACGCTGCGCTTCGGGCGCGAGAACGAGCTGCTGCTCGAGAAATTGACGCGCGCCAAGGACCGCCTCGATCTCGCGCTGCGTGCCTCGAGCGTGCTGATCTGGGAATGGGACGGCCGCCGCGGCGACATGATCCTTGAAGGACGCTGGGCCGAGGTGCTCGGATACCACGAGTCCACGGTGCGGCGGCTGGAGGACGTCATGCGGCTCTTCCATCCCGAGGACCTGCCGACGCTGCGCAGAGCCCTGGTGGAGTGCATGAGGGGCGCGACGCCCGAGTACGCCGCGGAGCACCGCGTCCGAACGCCGTCGGGGGACTGGCGCTGGAGCCTGAGCAGCGGCCGGGTCCTCGAGCGGGACGCCGAGGGACGCGCGGTGCGCATGATCGGAACCAATGTCGACATCGAGCGGCAGAAGCGCGCCGAGGCCGAGCTGCTGACCGCCGTGCAGCGCGAGAAGGAGCTCTCCGAGCTGAAGTCGAAGTTCCTGTCGATGGCGTCGCACGAGTTCCGCACGCCGCTCGCGACCATCCTGTCGTCCTCCGAGCTGCTCGAGCGCTACGCCGAGCGCATCGATCCGCAGGAAAAGGCGAGCCTGCTGCAGAGCATCGAGTCGGGCGCGAAGCGCATGAACGAGCTGATCAACGACGTGCTCACGATCGGGCGCGCGGAGTCGGGCGTGTTGCGCCTGAACCCCGCGCGGCTGGATCTGCGCGACCTGTGCGCGCGCGTCATACGCGAATTCCGGATTGCGCAAGGCCGGTCGCACGTCGTCCGCTTCAACGACCGGTTCGACCTGCCGGCGGTGGAGATGGACGAGCGGCTGCTGCGCCACATCCTGGAGAACCTGCTCTCGAACGCGGCGAAGTACTCGCCCGAAGGCAGCGAGATCCTGGTGACGCTCGCGCGCCGCGCCGAAGACGTGTTCATCGACGTCCAGGACCACGGCATCGGCATCCCCGAGGGCGACCAGGCGCGACTGTTCGAGAGCTTTCACCGCGCGTCCAACGTCGAGAACCGTCCCGGAACGGGGCTCGGCCTCGCGATCGTCCGGAAGGCGGTGGACCTGCACGGGGGAAGCATCTCTTTCAGGAGCGCGCCGGGCAAGGGCACGCACTTCACCGTCTGTCTGCCGGTGTATTCGCGGGCTGCAGCACTGACGGCATCATGAACACCTCCCTGCCCACCGAGAAGAAGATCCTGGTCGTCGAGGACGAGGCCGGGATCCGGAACAACATCCTGCTCATGCTCAAGATCGAGCGCTTCACCGCCGTCGGCGCGGAGAACGGGCGCGTCGGGCTCGAGCTTGCGCGGCGGCACCAGCCCGACCTCATCCTCTGCGACGTCAACATGCCGGAGATGGACGGCTTCGAGGTCCTGGAGACGCTGCGCGCCGAGCCGGGCTTCGCCGACACCCCGTTCGTTTTTCTCACCGCGCTCGATGACCGCGCCAGCTTGCGCCGAGGCATGAATCTGGGCGCCGACGATTACCTCACGAAGCCGTTTACGCGCGACGAGCTGATGGCGGCGGTGAACGCGCGGCTGCGCAAGCACGAGACGTCGACGCAGGCGTTGGCCGCGCGGCTGCTTACGAAGGCGGCGAGCCTCAAGGAGAAGTTCCGCGCGAGCACCGTGGGCGAGGACGGCTGGGGGCCGCTGCTCGACGTCGACCCCGCCGAGACGACCGGCAAGATCGCCGA
>DATDMW010000255.1:0-2569 GCA_036518595.1 Burkholderiales bacterium | reverse complement strand
TAGGGTGAAAATAATTACGACCCTGGCCCCGAATTAAAGATAGTGCTGGATCTCCTGGAGGCTCGGCGGGAAGAAGAGCTCTTCGACCGGTGGGCGCTTCCCGATCATTCCCTGCTCGTGCTCGTAGCGCACGACCGCCTCGAGCGCCTTGCGGTTGGAATCGACGAGGCCGCAGGGCCACGCGTCCTTGCCGAGGACGGCCTGCTGCTCGTCCATCGCCTCGCGCACCCACGCGAGCTGCAGGTTGCGCGGATCGCGCATGCGCTCGTAGCACAGCTGCTTCGCGCGCTCGAACGCCTGCACCACGCTCATCGCGACCCAGGGATGCTGCTCGAGGATCTCGTTCCTCACCACGACCGTGTGCATGATCGGGAAGATGCCGCTCTTCCCGTAGTACTCGATCTCGGCCGCCTTCGGGTCGGGAAAGAGCAGGCCCACCTTCGGCGACCCGGCGCGCGCCGAGGGCAGCGTCTCGGGATAGATCGCCGCCTCGAGCTCGCCGTCGACGAGCATCTGGTCGATGCTGCCGCCCTTCGCGACGCGGCGCACCTTCATCCACGGCGCGGGCTCGAAGGGAACGTCCTCCTCTTCCTGGCACCACCACTCGATCGATTTCAGGTCGACGCCGTAGTGGTCGGCGAGGATGCCGCGCATCCACAGGCCCGCGGAGTTCTGCAGCGTGTCGAGGCCGACGCGCCGCCCGTTGAGGTCGGCGGGCCGCTCGACGCCGCAGCCCGCGCGCTTCCAGACGAAGCCGTGGCGGAAGCGCCGGTGCGGGAACACCGGGATCGCGTTGAACGCCGCGCCCTGGTCGCGCGCGACGAGATAGCCGACCAGCGACAGCTCGCACACGTCGAACTCGCGGTGGCGCAGCATCCGCCCGTGGCGCTCGGGCGACGCCATGGTGAGCACGGTGAAGTCGATGCCCGGTGCACGCGCCGCGCCGTCGACCAGCGGGCGCAGCAGGTCGTACGGACCGCAGGCGAGCGACAGCGGCAGAGCGGCCATCAGCCCGCTCCCTTCAGCTTCGCGTCGCGCACGACCTTGCCCCATTTCTCGTTCTCGGCGCGGATGAAGTCGGCCGCGTCCCCCGCGCTGGTTCCGCGCGGCTCGACGCCGACCTTGGCGAAGGCGGCGCGGGCCTGCGGATCCTCGATCGCCTTCTTCGTCTCGGCGTTCAGGCGCGCGAGCACGTCGCGCGGCAGGCCCGCGGGCCCGAACAGGCCGAGCCACAGCTCGACCTCGAAGCCGCTCAGTCCCGACCCGGCGCCGGCCTCGATCATCGTCGGCAGGTCGGGCAGGGCGCCCGAGCGCTTCGCGCCCGTCGTCGCCAGGCCGCGGATACGGTTGTCCTTGAGGAACGGCAGCGCCGACGTGATGCTGCCGAAGCTGAATTGCACGCGGCCCGCGACCACGTCCGCCATCGCCGGCCCCATGCCCTTGTACGGCACGTGCGTCATCTGCGCCCCGATCCGCAGCTTCATCAGCTCCCCGGCCATGTGCGGCGTCGTGCCGATCCCGGCGGAGGCGAAGTTGAGCTTGCCCGGGTGCGCTTTCGCGTATTCGATCAGCTCGGTCAGGTTCTTCACGGGCAGCGCGGGATTGCTCACGAGCACGAGCGGCGACGAGCCCACGATCGAGACCGCGGTGAGGTCGCGGATCACGTCGTAGGGCACCGCGTCCTGCAGCACCGGGTTGATCACGATCGCCGGGTCCATGAGGACGAGCGTGTAGCCGTCGGGCGCCGACTTCGCCGTCGCCTCGACGCCGATGATGCCGCCCGCGCCGGGACGGTTGTCGCCGATCACGCTCTGGCCGAGGTGCTCGGACAGGCGCTGGGCGAGCGTGCGGCCGATGAAGTCGACCACGCCGCCGGGCGCGTAGGGCACGACCAGGCGCAGCGGCTTCGACGGATACCCCTGTCCCGAGCTTGTCGAAGGGGCGGATGCGGCCGCCGCCGCGGCCGCGAGAACGAACGCGCAAAGAAGCCTGCTCATCGAGATTCTCCTCCGAATTGTTCCCACACCCAGCGCGCCGCGTCGAGCAGCCGCAGATCGGCGTTCATCGCCCCGACCAGCTGGATCCCGACCGGCAATCCGCTCGGGCCTTCGTGCGTCGGCAGCGTGATCGCGGGCGCGTGCAGCGCGGTCCACGGCCGCTGGAACCGCGGATCGCCCGTCGACTCCAGGCCCGAGGGTGCCTCGCCCGGAACGCAGGGGACGAGCAGCAGGTCGAGATCGGCGAACAGCCCGGCGAGCTTCCCGCGGCAGTCGTGCGCGAGGCGCAGGAGCGCCCGGTAGTCGTCGTCGGACGTGGCGAGGCCGAGCTCGACCGCGCGCCGCATGCGCTCGCTCAAGGCGTCGCGGTGATGGCGCCACTCGTGCGCGATCGCGCGCGAGCGCTCGACGCTGCCGAGAACGTCGCGCTCGCCGCAGAGGCCCTCGAATTCCCGCGGCAGCGCGGTCTCGCGCACGCTCGCTCCGGCGCGCGCGAGCCGCGCCGCGGCATCCTCGATCGCGTCCATCGTTTCCGGGCGCGCGGTCTGCCACATCGGCGTGCGGCAACTGCC
>DATDMW010000254.1:0-2311 GCA_036518595.1 Burkholderiales bacterium | reverse complement strand
GGTCGATCACCTCGCAGCCGAGGCGCGTGAGCATGCCCCAGATCGTGTAGCGGTTGGAGTCGTAGACCTGTCCGGGCGCGAGCGGCTTGCCGACCGGCACCAGCTCGTCGCCCGTCGAGAAGAAGGCGACGCGCGGCCGCCGGCGCACGGTCGCCTGGCCGAGCCCGAGCGATGCGATCAGCCCGAGGTCGGCGGGCCGCAGCACGCGTCCCGCGTGCAGCGCGGGCTTGCCCTTCTTCAGGTCCTCGCCGGCGAGCCGGCGATTCTGGCCCGGCTCCTGTCCGGGCGGGATCGTGATCCGGTTGCCTTCCGCGGTGACCATCTCCTGGACGATCACGGTGTCCGTGTTCCGCGGCATCACGGCGCCCGTCATCACGCGCACGCATTCGCCGCGGCCGACCTCGCCCGCGAAGGCCTTGCCGGCGTAGGCGACGCCGACCTCGGTGAGCGTCACCGGCAGGTGCACGCCGAGGTCGTCGTTGCGCACCGCGTAGCCGTCCATCGCCGAGTTGTCGTGCGCCGGCACGTCGATGGGCGAGACGATCTCCTGGGCCAGCACGCGGCCCAGGGCCTCGCGCACGGGCACGGTCTCCGTGTCGGTGATGGGCTGCACGAATCCGCGGATGACCTCGTTCGCCTTCGCGACCGGGAGGGCCTCGGGATCGTAGCCGCTGGTGCAGCTGATGACTTCCTTCAGGGTGGCCATTCGCGTTGCGCCGCGTCGCCCGGCGTTGACACGGTCATACGATAGCGCATCCCGCCCGCGTCAACCGGGCGGGAGCCGGTCCCAGGCCTGGAGCTCTTCGCGCGTGTTGATGTTGGAGAAGGCCTCGGCCTCGTCGTCGAAGCGCACTTCGACGGTCTTCAGGCCCGAGTACCAGGCGTCGATCTTGCGGCCGCCCGACTCGAGGAAGCGCGCGAGGCCCGGCAGCGCGTCGCGGCGCACCAGCGAGAACACGGGATGCGGCTGCTCGCCCGTCTTCGCGACGGCGAGGTCCGCTGCCTCGCGCTCGAGCGCCGCGCGCAGGCGCGCGACGAGATCGGGCGGCAGGAACGGCGAGTCGCAGGGACAGGTCGCGACGAGCGGGTGCGCCGCGACCTTCAGTCCCGCGTGCAGGCCCGCGAGCGGGCCGGCGTAGCCGCCGATGTCGTCGGGCACGACGCGAGGGCCGAGCCGCGCGTAGCGCTCGACGTTCTGGTTGGCGTTGATCAGCACTTCGTCGACCTGCGGCGCGAAGCGCGCGAGCACCCATTCGATCATCGGCTTGCCGCGCAGGACCTGCAGGCCCTTGTCGACGCCGCCCATGCGGCTGCCGCGTCCGCCGGCGAGAATGAGACCCGTGATCGCCATGGCGGCCGCTCAGGCCACCAGCGTCGGCACCGTGGTCCTGCGGAAGCGGTGCCGCCCCGTGAACAGCAGGTAGTGCTTGCCGCCCGCGGCCCGGCCGATCATGGTGATGCCCGTGCGCTCGGCGATGGCGTGGCCCATCTGCGTGAGCCCCGAGCGCGACACGAGGAACGGGATGCGCATCTGCGCCGCCTTGATCACCATCTCCGAGGTGAGCCGCCCGGTGGTATAGAAGATCTTGTCGGAGCCGTCGACGTCGTCCAGCCACATCTGGCCCGCGATCGCGTCGACGGCGTTGTGGCGGCCGACGTCCTCGACGAAGTACAGCAGGCGCACCGACTTGGCATCGGCCGCGGGAGCGTTCTCGATCAGGGCGCAGCCGTGCACGGCGCCCGCGGACTTGTATACGGTCTCGCGCAGCCGCACCGCCTCGAGCAGCGCGTGCAGGCCGATATCGGTGAGCACGACGTCGTCGCGCAGCTTCACCGAGTCGATCTCCTCCATGAGGTCGCCGAACACGGTGCCCTGGCCGCAGCCCGTGGTGACGGTGCGCTTGCTCATCTTGTCGTCGAGGCCGCCCAGGCCCCCGCGCGTGGTGATCGCGACCGAATCGGTCTCCCAGTCGACCTGCACCGCGGCGATCTCGTCGAGCGAGCGCGCGAGGCGCTGGTTGCGCAGGTATCCGATCGCGAGCGCCTCGGGCGCCTGCCCGAGCGTCATCAGCGTGACGATCTCGCGCTTGTCGATGTACAGGGTGAGGGGATGCTCGCCGGCGATCGGCTGGCGCACCGCCTCGCCGCGCTCGTTGATCGCCTCGACGTCGTGGGTGAGCGGGCGCGCGGCGCTGCTGAGCTCGGGACGGCGCCGCATCAGCCGCCTATGTACGACATCTCGATCTTGCGCGCCTTCGCGGTGTCGGCGGTGCGGATCTCGGAATAGCGGTCGGCGCGCGCGCGCCAGATA
>DATDMW010000253.1:0-5871 GCA_036518595.1 Burkholderiales bacterium | reverse complement strand
CGGGCGGCCGGGGCGGGGCGCGCGCCGCCGCGAGGATGCGATCGAGCGCCACGTGTCGCTCGAGCCGGTCGGCGGAGCGCGCGAGCGCCTCCTTCGCCAGCGCGCGCTCCGCCGCGGGCACGAGCCCGAGATGCCGCTCGTCGATCCGCAGCGCCGGGTCGTGGAGGAGATACCCCAAGCTCTCGAGCCCGGTGCGCGCCTCGAGCGCCTTGCGCAGCCATTCGTAGTGGCCTTCGCTCCCGACGTTGTTGAAGACAACGCCCGCGATCGCGACGCCGCGGTCGAACTCGCGCAGTCCGAGCGCCACCGCGGCTGCGCTCGTCGCCATGCGCTGCGCGTCGATGACGAGCACCACCGGCGCCGCGAGCAGCTTCGCCAGGTGCGCCGTGCTGCCGCGCTGCTCGTCGGGCCCGAAGCCGTCGTACAGGCCCATCACGCCTTCGACCACCGAGACGTCCGCCCCGCGCGCACCGCGCCCGAAGATCGCCGCGACCGTCGCGTCGTCGCACATCCACGTATCGAGGTTGCGCGAGACCCGGCCGCAGACCGCCGTGTGGTGCGACGGGTCGATGAAATCCGGCCCCGCCTTGAACGGCTGCACCGCGAGCCCGCGGCGCACCAGGGCCGCGAGCAGCCCGAGCGTGAACGTCGTCTTCCCCGAGCCGCTGTGCGGCGCGGCGACGACCAGGCGCGGCGATGCGCTCACAAGGCGAGCTCCAGCGTGCCCATGACGCTGCGGCCGGCCTCGGGGTACGCGTTGAACGTCGTCGGCGCGGTCGGGCTGTCGACGATGGCGTACGAGTAATAGCGCTTGCCGAAGACGTTGTTCAAGGCGAGCCCCCAGGTGGCGCGTCCGCGGCGATGCGCAATCTTGAGATCGGTCACCGAGTACGACGGCATCTCGCGGAAGAGGTTTGCCTGGTCGTTGTCGTAGCGCTGGCGGCCGACGTAGCGCGTGGACACGGTCGCCACCGTGCCCGGCGCGGGCTGCCACGCGGCGCGCAGCGTCGCGAGACGGCGCGGCACGAGCGGGACCTGGTTGCCAGCGAGATCCGCGCCGCCGAAGTCTCCCGTTCTGAATCGGGCGCTCTGCGCGATGAAGTTGCCCGACACCTCGAGCGCCGGCACGAGCCGCCCGCTCGCGAACAGCTCCGCGCCCTGCCGCCGCGTGGGCGGCAGGTTGACGTTGGCGCCGAACGGCGGCGCGGCGAGCGGGTTGAAGTGGATCTCGTTGTCGAGATCGATGCGGTAGGCGCTCAGGCGCAAGCGCGTGTCGCTGCGACGGTACTCGACGCCCGCCTCCTTGCTACGCGCGGTCTGTGGCTTCAGTGGCTCGCCGGTGAGCGTGAACCCGTTCTCGTCGACGGTCGCGATGCGGAAGCTCTTGCCGTACTTGCCGAACAGGGTGAAGCGCTCCGCCAGCGCCTGCTCCAGCCCGACCTCGCCCGCGTCCATCGTGTGCACGACGCGCTGCTCGGGGCCCGGAAAGCCGAGCGGCACCTGGCGGTCGACGACGCGCTGCTCGCGCGCCCCGGCGGTGAGCTTGGTGCCCTGCGCGAGGCGGCCGCTGTACTGGACGTAGGTCCCGGCGCTCTGCTGCGATCCGCCCGTGCCGAAGTCGGGCCCGCCCAGGGCGTCCACCGAGCTCGCGAAGCGCCGGTCGAAATCCCAGCCGCTCCAGTCGAAGCCCGCGACCAGCACGTTCTCGATGCCCCCGAGCCGGAAGGGCGCGCGCACGCGCGGCGAGAAGCCGAGGTTGCGCGTGCGCGTGTCCTGGTACGTCGCCGGGGAGCCGCCCGTGCCCGCGAAGAAGGCCGTGGACTCCTTCTCGCGGTAGGCGAGATCGGCCCCGAAGTCCGCGTTGCCGAGCGGACGGGCGAGCGACAGGATCGCGAACGCGCCTTCGCGCGCCGACCAGTTGTTCGGCGTGCTGGCGGCGCGCGGGTCGGTCGCGATCTGCGCCTCGGACAAGGCGCCGGGCAGCTGCAGCCGCTGCGTGTCGGCGCCGAACTTCAAGCCGACGTTGCCGCGCTCGTCGCCGAGGCGCCAGTCGCCGGTCATGCTGTCCTGGCGCAGGCGGTTGTTCGCGCGGTAGTTGTCGCTCTCGAGATGCTCCGCCGAGGCGGTGATGCCCGAGCGCCCGGTCGCGACGTTGGTGCTCGCGCGCGCGTCGTAGGTCCCGTAAGACCCGGCCCCGACCAGCACGTCGCCGGTGCGCCCGGGCTTCGGCCCGCGCGTGACGATGTTGATCGTCCCGCCGACCGCGTTGTCGCCGTAGAGCACGGCGCCCGAGCCGCGCAGGATCTCGATGCGCTCGATCGACTGCAGCGGAATCGCCGAGAGCTTGGCCGAGCTGAGCTCGGCCTCGTTCAGCCTCACGCCGTCGAGCATGATCAGCGTGTTCTGGTCGCCGGTGACGCCGAAGCCGCGCAGATCGATCTGCTGATCGGGCGTGCCCGAGCTGTTCCTCACCTGCAGCCCGCCGAGGTGCGAGAGCACCTCGGGCACGGTTCGCGCTGTGTCGCGCGCGATTTCCTCGGCGGTGATGACCGTCATGCCGACCGGCGCGTCGAGGCGCCGCTCGGGAAATCGCTGCGCGGTCACGACGACGGCGTCTTCCTGGGCGTGAACGGTGGAAGCGGCGAATGCGGCGGCGAGGCACGACGCCGCGACGATGGTGCGTTTCATGGATCCCCCTTCGGCCAGCGTCCCCGCAGGCCCGGTTCGTGAGCGAATGCTTCTTCTCATCGCTCGGGGCCGGTCTCCGGGCTCGTGGGATGGGGCGTATCGCCTTCCCGTGAGTCGCAGCTCACAGTGGCGCCGCGGGCGGCGATGTTCGGTCGCAGCCGCGGCTCGATTGATACGCCCTCGCGCACTTACCGTTGCGGGGGCAGCAGAGGCTTGGGGCGGTTTCCCGCCGTACCTCTTTCCCGTTTCACCCCGGCGCCAGAACGACGCCGGGACACCTCGAGCGAGCGCGCCGATTCTACCCCGGGGCTGCGCTCGGCGCGTGAGCGCTATCACAATCTACATTGAGAACTACCCGTTAAACCTTGACTCCACAGGATTTTCCAAACTATAGTGTGCCGATGGACGCGGAACTCGAGACGCTCGAGCAAAAGATCCGGCAGGCGGCGCAGCTATGCCAGAAGCTGCGCGACGAGAACCGCGACCTGCGCCAGAAGCTCGCCGCCCTTCAGGGGGACAAGAAGCAGCTGTCGGAGAAGATCGACGGCGCGCGCGTCCGCCTGGAAAACATCCTGAAGCAGATCCCCGAATAGCCGCGCGATGAGCGCCAAGCCGAAGACCCTCGACGTGACCATCATGGGCCGCGCGTACAAGGTCGCGTGTCCCGATCACGAGCGCGACGCGCTGCTCGCGGCCGTAGGCTATCTGGACCGCAAGATGACCGAGATCAAAAACACGGGCAAAGTCGGGAGCGCGGAGAGAATCGCAGTCATGGCAGCGCTCAACATCGCGCACGAGCTCCTCACCGCGAGAAACTCGTCCTCGGGCGGGTTTGACACCGAAGGCTTGAAGCGTAGAATGGCCGCAATGGAGGCGACGCTCGATCAGGCCCTCGCTCCGCAGGAGCGGTTGATCTAGCGAAGCAGCGGCAAGGCAGTCCGATCGCGCCGCCGAAGAATTGTCCCCTGCGATGTGCGTCAAGGCCTGAAAAATTCTTGAACCAACAGCTTGAATTTGGTTGCGGACTCTAGCGTCACTGTTGTGCGCGTCCCCCGTCGGACGTACCTGATGTGACCGGGAAGCGACCATCTTGGACCGCAAGGTTCAGGAAGAGGGTCCAGCGGCATCGGCGGGGGGCACCCCATAGGAAGAAGCAATTGAAAAACGCAGGCCAGGCCTGCGTTTTTTATTTCAGCTATCCTCCCTGCTCCCATGCGCCACTGGCTGATGAAGTCGGAGCCCGACGAGTTCGGCATCGACGACCTCGCGAAATCGCCGCGCCAGACGGCGCCGTGGACCGGCGTGCGCAACTTCACCGCGCGCAACTTCATGCGCTTCGAGATGCAGGTCGGGGATCCGATCTTGTTCTGGCATTCGAGCACCGATCCGATCGGCATCGCCGGCATCGCCGAGGTCGCCTCCGCCCCGCACGTCGACGAGACGCAGTTCGACCCGAAGAGCGACTACTACGACGAGCGCTCGAAGCGCGACAAGCCGCGCTGGTGGTGCGTCGACGTCAAGTTCGTGCGGAAGACGTCCTTCGTCACGATGGACGAGCTGCGCAAGCACAAGGCGCTCGCCGGCATGATCGTGCTCCGGCGCGGCAACCGCCTCTCGATCACGCCGGTTGAGCCCGCCGAGTGGGGCTACATCGAGAAGAAGCTCCTCGGCGGCTGATGGCCAGGCCCGCGAACGACACATTCCTGCGCGCGCTGCGCCGCGAGCCCGTGCCGTACACGCCGGTATGGCTGATGCGCCAGGCCGGGCGCTACCTGCCCGAGTACAACGCGACGCGCGCCCGCGCCGGCAGCTTCCTCGCGCTGTGCAAGACGCCCGCGCTCGCGGCCGAGGTCACGCTGCAGCCGCTCGCGCGCTTCCCGCTCGACGCGGCGATCCTGTTCTCCGACATCCTCACCATCCCGGACGCGATGGGCCTCGGACTGTACTTTGCCGAGGGCGAAGGCCCGCGCTTCGAGCGCCCGGTGCGCGACGCCGCGGCGGCGGCGAAGCTCGCACCTCCCGATCCGGGAGCGGAGCTGCGCTACGTCGGCGACGCGGTGCGCGAGATCGTGCGCGCGCTCGGCGGCGCGGTGCCGCTGATCGGGTTCGCGGGCAGCCCCTGGACGCTCGCCTGCTACATGGTGGAAGGCGGCGCGAGCGACGACTTCCGCACCGTCAAATCGATGCTCTACGGCGAGCCGCGCCTCCTGCACCGCATCCTCGAGGTGAACGCGAGCGCGGTCGCTGCGCTGCTCGCGGCGCAGATCGAGGCCGGCGCGCATGCGGTCATGATCTTCGACACCTGGGGCGGGAGCCTCACCGGCCCCGCGTACCGCGAGTTCTCGCTCGCGTACATCGAGCGCGTGCTCGGCGCAGTCCCGCGCAGTCGCGACGGCGTCGCGATCCCGCGCATCGTCTTCACCAAAGGCGGCGGCGCCTGGCTCGAGCCGATCGCCGCGAGCGGCTGCGACTGCGTCGGCCTGGACTGGACGGTCGACCTCGGCGCGGCGCGGCGCCGCATCGGCGATCGCGTCGCGCTGCAGGGCAATCTGGATCCGACGGCGCTGTTCGCGCCCGCGGACGCGATCCGGCGCGAGGTCGCGGCGCTGCTCGCCTCGTACGGCGCAGGCAGCGGACACGTCTTCAACCTGGGGCACGGGATTTCGCAGCACACGCCGCCCGAAAACGTCGCCGAGCTGGTGCGTGCGGTGCACGAATTGAGCGCCCCATACCATTCGGGACGCTGACAATGCGCGTCCCGCCAATTAGACGCGGCGGGAACCGCAATTCGGACTTATACACACGACCCCCTGAAACCCCGCGCCAGGCGCGGCGTTCCGGGGTGTCCCCAGGGAGAGACATATATCTATTTGTTTGTATTACCATTTATGGCACGCCGCCATTTTAGGCAGCGGAAAAAATCCTTTTCGCCAACGCAGGTTACGTTTGTGTGACACGGTTACGCACACCGTTATCCACAAATTCTGTGAAGAACCCGAAAATCACCATACGGGCTCGCTGCTTATCCCGAGTTACGCAGACTCCACTTGAGTGACGATTCGCGCCTCAACCTGAGCGCGGCAACCGTCGCGCGCGTCGCGCTCGACGTCCCGCTGCCGAAGCTCTTCGATTACCGCGCCGACGACGCGACGCGCGACGACATCGGCACGCGTGCGGTGGTCC
>DATDMW010000252.1:0-2937 GCA_036518595.1 Burkholderiales bacterium | reverse complement strand
CCCGATCTCGCGGTCGAGCGCCGCGCGGCCGATCCGCTGCACAGGCTCAAGGACTTCCTCGCCGGGTTTTCCGGCCGCACGCTGGTGCTCGCCGAGTCGCCCGGGCGGCGCGAGACGATCACGCAGTACCTCGCCGAGTACGGGCTGCGGCCGGAGGGAGTCGCGAGATTCGCCGACTTCGCGAATACCGACATCCGGCTGGGCCTCGCGGTCGCGCCGCTCGCGGCCGGGTTCGCGCTGCCGGGCGAGCGCCTGGCGCTCGTCACCGAGTCGGAGCTCTACGCCGGCACGGCGAGGAGCCGCCTCGCGCGCGAGAAGCGCGCCGTCACCACCGTCGAGGGGATGCTGCGCGATCTCTCGGAGCTTCGTCCCGGGGATCCGGTGGTGCACGTGCAGCACGGCATCGGCCGCTACCGCGGTCTCGCCGACCTCGACGTCGGCGACGGCAAGGCCGAGTTCCTGGTGCTCGAGTACGCCGACGGCGCGAAGCTCTACGTCCCGGTGTCGCAGCTCGAGCTGATCGGCCGCTACTCCGGCGGGCCGCCCGAGCAGGCCCCGCTCCACAAGCTCGGCGGCGACGAATGGGACAAGGCGAAGAAGAAGGCGGCGCGCGCGGTGCGCGACACGGCCGCGGAGCTGCTCGACCTCTACGCGAAGCGCGCGATGCGCGAGGGCCACGCGTTCAAGCTCGACCAGCACGACTACGAGGCGTTCGCCGAGGGCTTCGGCTTCCAGGAGACGCCCGACCAGGCGGGCGCGATCCAGGCGGTGATCGCGAACATGCGCGAGGGCAAGCCGATGGACCGCCTCGTGTGCGGCGACGTCGGCTTCGGCAAGACCGAGGTCGCCTTGCGCGCGGCGTTCGTCGCGGTGGCCGACCGGCGCCAGGTCGCGGTGCTGACGCCGACCACGCTGCTCGCGGAGCAGCACTTCAACACGTTCTCCGACCGCTTCGCCGACTGGCCGGTGAAGATCGGCGAGCTCTCCAGGTTCCGGACGGGAAAAGAGACCGCCGCCGTCCTCGAAGGAATCGCCAAGGGCGATATCGACATCGCGATCGGCACGCACAAGCTGCTGCAGAAGGACGTGAAGTTCAAGCGCCTCGGCCTGGTGATCGTCGACGAGGAGCACCGGTTCGGGGTGCGGCAGAAGGAGCGGCTGAAGGCGCTGAGGGCCGAGGTGGACGTGCTGACGCTCACCGCGACGCCGATCCCGCGCACGCTCGCGATGTCGCTCGAGAGCCTGCGCGACCTGTCGGTGATCGCGACCGCGCCCGAGCGGCGGCTCGCGATCCGCACGTTCGTCGCGCCGTGGTCGCCGTCGCTGATCCGCGAGGCGAGCTTGCGCGAGCTGAAGCGCGGCGGGCAGATCTACTTCCTGCACAACGACGTCGCGACCATCGAGTCTCGGCGCGAGCGCCTGGAGAAGCTGCTGCCCGAGGCGCGCATCGCGGTCGCGCACGGGCAGATGCGCGAGCGCGAGCTCGAGCGCGTGATGCGCGACTTCCTGCAGCAGCGGACGAACCTGCTGCTGTGCTCGACCATCATCGAGACCGGGATCGACATCCCGAGCGCGAACACGATCATCATCGAGCGCGCCGACAAGTTCGGCCTGGCGCAGCTGCACCAGCTGCGCGGCCGCGTCGGCCGCTCGCACCACCAGGCGTACGCCTACCTGATGACGCCCGAGGAGGGCCTGACCGCCGCGGCGAAGAAGCGGCTGGAGGCGATCCAGATGATGGAGCAGCTCGGCTCGGGCTTCTACCTCGCGATGCAGGACCTCGAGATCCGCGGCGCGGGCGAGGTGCTGGGCGAGCGCCAGTCGGGCGAGATGCAGGAGATCGGCTTCAACCTGTATACGGACATGCTGAACCACGCCGTGCGTTCGCTGAAGGCGGGCCGCGAGCCGAGCCTCGATCAGCCGTTCGACGTCACGACCGAGGTGAACCTCCACCTCCCCGCCCTGCTCCCGTCCGACTACTGCCCCGACGTGCACGAGCGCCTGGTTCTCTACAAGAGGCTCGCCAACGCCGACTCCCTCGACGCGCTGGAGAAGATGACCGAGGAGCTGGTCGACCGCTTCGGCGACCTCCCGGGCGCCGCGCGCTCGCTGCTCGAATCGCACAAGCTGCGCATCCTCGGGAAACCCCTGGGCGTCGCGCGCATGGACGCGACCAGCGAGACGATCCAGATCCAGTTCACGCCGCACCCGCCGATCGACCCGAAGAAGGTGCTGGTCCTGGTGCAGAAGCGCAAGGGCTGGAAGCTCGCGGGGCCGACGAAGCTGCGCGTGGAAAGAGTGACCGGCACCCTCGCCGAGCGCGCGAGCGCCGCGCGCGACGTGCTCGAGAGCCTGGCGCAGGCGGCGGCGTGACCGTCGTCATCACCGCCTTCGAGCGCTCGCCCGACGGCGGCCAGGGGCTGGCGCGCGATACGCGCGTTCGCTGGGCGCTCGAGGAAGTCGGCCAGCCGTACGAGGTTCGCGGGGTTTCGTTCCGCGCGCTGAAGGAGCCCGCGCACCGGGCGCTTCATCCCTTCGGCCAGATCCCGACCTACGAGGAAGACGGTCTCGTCCTGTTCGAGACCGGGGCGATCGTGCTCCATATCGCCGAGCGCCACGCGGGACTGCTGCCGCCGGATCCCGATGCCCGCGCGCGCGCCATCGCGTGGATGTTCGCCGCGGTCAACACGGTGGAGCCGCCGATCCTCGAGCTCGCGAACGCGAGGCTCCTCGAGAGCGACAAGCCCTGGAGCCGGGAGCGCCTGCCCCTCGTCGAGGATCGCGTGCGCGACCGGCTGCGTCCGCTTTCCGATCGCCTGGGCGATGCCCACTGGCTCGACGGCGCGTTCAGCGCGGGCGACCTCATGATGGTGTCGGTGCTGCTCCGGCTGAAGCCCTCGGGCATGCTGACCGGGTTCCCGAGGCTCTCCGCCTATG
>DATDMW010000251.1:0-36652 GCA_036518595.1 Burkholderiales bacterium | reverse complement strand
CGCGTGCGGCTCCTCGGCGTCGCCGATGCCGAGCCGCGATTGCGGGACTACTTCGACGCCGAGCGGCGCCAGCAGCGCCTCGATCTCGCGCAGCTTGCCGGGGTTGGACGAGGCCAGGACGAGCTTCTTCACCGCGACATTTTATCGCGGCGGCGGCGACCGCCCGCTCAGACGCCCAGCGCCTGCTTCTGCCGCGCCACGAGCTGGGCGATGCCGGCGCGCGCGAGCTCGAGCAGCGCATCGAGCTGCGCGCGCGTGAAGGGCGCGCCCTCGGCGGTGCCCTGCACCTCGACGAAGCCGCCCGAGCCGGTCATCACGACGTTCATGTCGGTGTCGCAGGCCGAATCCTCGGCGTAGTCGAGATCGAGCACCGGCACGCCGTCGTAGACGCCGACCGACACCGCGGCGACGAAATCGCGCGCCGGATGGGCCTTGACCAGGCCGCGCTGCTCCAGCGTCGACAGCGCATCGTACAGCGCGACGCAGCCACCCGTGATCGCGGCGGTGCGCGTGCCGCCGTCGGCCTGGATCACGTCGCAATCGACCGTGATCGTGCGCTCGCCGAGGAGCTCGAGGTCGGTCACCGCGCGCAGGCTGCGGCCGATCAATCGCTGGATCTCGAGCGTGCGGCCCGACTGCCGGCCGCGCGCCGCCTCGCGGTCGGTGCGCGTGTGCGTCGAGCGCGGCAGCATGCCGTATTCGGCGGTGACCCAGCCCTGTCCGCGGTCGCGGAGGAAGGGGGGGACCTTCTCCTCGACGCTCGCGGTGCACAGCACGCGCGTGTCGCCGAACTCGACGAGGACCGAGCCCTCGGCGTGGCGCGTGTAGGCGCGTCGCAGCGACACGGCGCGCAGCTCGTCGGGACGGCGTTGGGATGGACGCGTGCTCATGGCTTCTGCGGTGAGTGCTTGCGGATGGCGTCGCGGATTTCCCCGATCGCGCGCTCGATCTCCTCGTCGGTGAGATCGCTGTGATCTTCCTTCTTGAAGTCCTCGACCTGGGTGATCACGGCGTCGAGCTCGAGCGTCTGCGTCGACACCTCGCCGGGCGATTGCACCTGGACGCTGTCGGTCCAGTTCATCGCGACGACGGAGAGGTTGTCCGCATCCTTGCCGGCGCGCTGCTCGGCCTGCGTCAGCAGCTCGGGCACGGCATGCAGGACGTCGCCGGTGAGCAGGGCCGCGGCGATGATCTTGCCCGAGAGCGGCCCCCACAAGCCGTCGCTGCACAGAAGCAGCGTGTCGCCGGTGCGCAGCACCGTCTTGTGCGAGAGCTCGACCTGCGGCGGAGTGTGCGCGCCCAGGCAGTTGAAGATCTTGTTGCGGTCGGGGTGCGCGGAGACCGCCTCCTCGCGGATGCGGCCGGAGTCGACCAGCATCTGCACGCGCGAGTGGTCGCGCGTCTGCGCCTGGATCTTGCCCTCGCGCAGGTGGTACAGGCGCGAGTCGCCGACGTGCGCCCAGTAGGCGATGCCTTCCTGCACGACACAAGCCACGCAGGTCGTGCGCGGCGTGTCGGTGAGCTGCCGCACCTTGGCGTAGTCGACCAGCGCGTGGTGCGCGTTGACGATGCTCTTCGACAGGAACTGCAGGGGATCGGCGAGTCGAGGCCGCGCCTCGCGCTGGAACGCCTCGGTGAGGAACTGCACCGCGATCTGCGATGCGACCTCCCCGTGCAGGTGCCCGCCCATGCCGTCGGCGAGCATCATGAGCAGCGAATCGCGCGTATAGCTGTAGCCGATGCGGTCCTGGTTCGCCTTGCGCCCGCCTTTGCGGCTTTCCTGGTAGATGGAGAACTTCATCGCCGGGCGATCTTCAGGAACGCGCCGCGCACGTGGTCGACGAGCGAGCGCTTGCGCCTGACCTCGGGTTCCTTCTCGCGCAGCAGCACCTTCTGCAGCGCGAACACGCTCTGCGGCCGGTTGAGGTGGTCGAGCTCCAGGCACCAGTCGATCGTCTCGAGCAGGTGGCGCGAGTACTTGCCGGGCCAGGTCTTCGTCGCCGACACATAGCGGTCCTTCTCCAGGCGCTGGTCCGCGGCCTGCGGGGCGACGCCGGCGAGGCACGCGAACATGCTCGCGCCGATGGCGTACACGTCGCTCCAGGGCCCGAGCAGCTCGCGGTTGCGGTACTGCTCGGGCGGCGCGAAGCCCGGCGTGTACATGGGGTTGAGCTTCAAGCCTTCCTCTGCGAGCGTCTGGCGCGCGGCCCCGAAATCGATGAGGACGGGGCTGCCGTCGTTCCGGATGTAGATGTTCGCCGGCTTGATGTCAAGGTGCAGCAGCTTGTTGGAGTGCACCTCGCGCAGCCCGTTCAGGAGCAGCGCGAACACGTGCCGGATGAAGTTCTCCTTGATCGAGCCCCGGCGCGCCTGGATATGCTCCTGGAGCGTGCGGCCGCGCTCGTAGCGCATCACCATGTACACCGTCTCGTTCGCGCGGAAGAAGTTCAGCACTCGCACCACGTTCGGGTGCGACAGGCGCGCGAGCGAGCGGCCTTCCTCGAAGAAGCACTTCATCCCGTAGCGGAAGGTCGCGAGGTTGTCGTCCGAGATGGACGGCAGCGCGTCGCCCTCCTTCCTCAGCGCGAGCTGGCTCGGCAGGTATTCCTTGATCGCGACCGGCTGGTCGTTCTCGTCGTAGGCCAGGTAGACGATCGAGAAGCCCCCGCACGAGAGCACGCTGGCGATGCGATAGTTCTGGAGCAGGTAACCGTTCGGCAGCGGCTGGTTGGCTTGTTGAGGCATCCCTGGTTTGCCGAGGCGACGTCTCCCCCCGGTTCCGTCGTCACTTAGTTCGCCGCCGGCTGGGGCGACCCGCTATCATAGGCGCTTTGCGTGCGGGCGCCGGTCATTGTAGCAAGGCCGTCGCCCAATTGATCACGATTCCCCGTCCCCAGTCATGATCCACAGCATGACCGGCTATGCCTCGTCGGCGCGCGACCTGCCGCAGTGCTCGCTCGCGGCCGAGCTGAAGAGCGTCAACAGCCGCTATCTCGACATCCAGTTCCGGCTGCCCGACGAGATGCGCGCGCTCGAGCCCGCCCTGCGCGAGATGATCGCCGCCCGGGTGAGCCGGGGCAAGGTCGAGTGCCGCGTGGCCGTGACCGCCGCCGCCGGCGGCGCGCCGAGCCTCGCGTTGAACGAGACGCTGCTCTCGGCGCTCGCCGAAGCCTCGCGCCGGGTGCGCGAGGCGATCCCCGAAGCGGCTCCGCTGCGTGTCGGCGAGGTGCTGCACTGGCCCGGCGTGCTCGGCGACGATCGCAGCGCGCTGGTTCGCGACACGGCGCTCGCGCTGGTCGAGCAGCTGCTCGCGGAGTTCGCCGCGACCCGGGCGCGCGAGGGTGGCAAGCTCGCCGGCATGCTGCTCGAGCGCATCGAGCGCATGGAGCGCCTGCTCGCCGAGGTCCAGCCGCTCCTGCCCGAGGCGGTGGCGGCGTACGAGGAGCGCCTCGCGGGCCGCCTGCGCGAAGCGCTCGGCGCCTCCGACGAGGAGCGCATCCGCCAGGAGATCGCGCTCTTCGGCGTGAAAATCGACGTCGCCGAGGAGCTCACGCGGCTCGCCGCGCACCTGCACGAAGTGCGGCGCGTCGTCAACGCGGGTGGCGTGGTCGGCAAGCGCCTCGACTTCCTGATGCAGGAGCTGAACCGCGAGGCCAACACGCTCGCCTCGAAATCGGTCTCGAAGGAAGTGTCCGACGCGAGTCTCGAGTTCAAGCTGCTCATCGAGCAGATGCGCGAGCAGATCCAGAACATCGAGTAGGCTAGGCGATGAGCGGCGATCTCTTCATCATCTCGGCCCCGTCGGGGGCCGGAAAATCCTCGCTCGTGAGCGCGCTGCTCGCGCAGGACCGTAATCTCGCGCTCTCGGTCTCGTACACGACCCGGGCCCCGCGGCCGAGCGAGCAGGAAGGCCGCGAGTATCACTTCGTCGACGCCGGCGCCTTCGCGGCGATGCTCGAGCGCGGCGAGTTCCTCGAGAGCGCCCAGGTGCACGGCAACCGCTACGGCACGTCGCGAAAGTGGATCGCCGACGCGCGCGGGCGCGGCCTCGACATCATCCTGGAGATCGACTGGCAGGGAGCGCGCCAGGTGCGCAAGGCCTTCCCCGAGGCGGTCTCGGTGTTCGTCCTGCCGCCTTCCCCGGCGCTTGCCGAGCTCGAGCGCCGGCTGCGCAAGCGCGGTCACGACGACGAGGAAGCGATCGCGCGCCGGCTCGCCAACGCCCGCGAGGAGATGGCGCACGCAGCCGAGTTCGAATATGTTATTATCAACAAGGACTTCGAAGAGGCGAAGCGGGACCTGAGCGCGATCGTGCGCGCCTCCCGACTGACCGCCGAGCGCCAGCGCGCGCGACACCCCGAAGCGTTCCAGCGGCCGGATTGACGAGAGGTTTCACATGGCACGGATCACCGTCGAGGATTGCCTGAAGAGGATCCCCAACCGCTTCCAGCTCACGCTGGCGGCGACCTACCGCGCGCGCCAGCTCGCCCAGGGCGGCACGCCGCTCATCGAGGCGAACCGCGACAAGCCCACCGTCATCGCGCTGCGCGAGGTCGCGACCGGCAAGGTCGGCATCGAGTACCTCAGCAAGGTCAATACCGCCTGACGGCCGCCTGAACGCCGGCCGACCCCTGCGGCCAAGGGGTAAAGTAGTGCCATGGCCGCCGTCGCCATCACCGATCTCCGGCAGCACCTCGGCTACCTGAAGCCGAGCGACGTCTCGCGCATCGAGGAGGCGTACCAGTTCTCGAGCGCGGCCCACGAGGGCCAGTTCAGGAAGAGCGGCCACCCTTACATCTCGCACCCGATCGCGGTCGCCGAGATCATCGCCGACTGGCAGCTCGACGCCCAGGCGGTGATGGCCGCGCTCCTGCACGACGTCATGGAGGACACGGAGGTCTCCAAGGGCGAGATCAGCCAGCGTTTCGGCAAGCCGGTGGCGGAGCTGGTCGACGGCCTCTCCAAGCTGGACCGCATCGAGTTCCAGTCGCAGCAGGACGCGCAGGCCGAGAACTTCAGGAAGATGCTGCTCGCCATGGCGCGCGACGTGCGCGTCATGCTGATCAAGCTCGCCGACCGCCTGCACAACATGCGCACGCTCGACGCGGTCGACACGCAGAAGCGCCGACGCGTCGCGCGCGAGACGCTCGAGATCTACGCGCCCATCGCCAACCGCCTCGGTCTCGACAGCCTGTACCGCGAGATGCAGGAGCTCGCGTTCTCGCATCTCTACCCGCTGCGCTACAAGACGCTCGCCAAGGCGGTGAAGGCCGCGCGTGGCAACCGCCGCCAGGTCGTGAACAAGATCCTGGAGGCGGTCAAGGAGCGCCTGCCCGCGGCCGGGATCGAGGCGAACGTCACCGGTCGCGAGAAGCACATCTACGGCATCTACAAGAAGATGCTGGAGAAGCACCTCTCGTTCTCCCAGGTGCTCGATATCTACGGCTTCCGCGTGATCGTGAAGGACGTGCCCTCGTGCTACCTCGCGCTCGGTGCGCTCCATGGCCTGTACAAGCCGGTCCCGGGGAAATTCAAGGACTACATCGCGATACCGAAATTCAACGGCTACCAGTCGCTGCACACGACGCTGATCGGCCCCTACGGGACGCCGGTCGAGATCCAGGTGCGCACGCAAGCCATGCACCGCATCGCCGAGACCGGCGTCGCCTCGCACTGGCTCTACAAGAGCACCGACGCCGAGATCAACGAGGTGCAGAAGCGCACGCACAAGTGGCTGCAGTCGCTGCTCGACATCGACCACGCCGCGCCCGACGCCGCGGAGTTCCTCGAGCACATCAAGGTCGACCTCTTCCCCGACGAGGTCTACGTGTTCACCCCGAAGGGCAAGATCATGGCGCTTCCGCGCGGCGCGACCGCGGTCGACTTCGCCTACATGGTGCACACCGACATCGGCAACCGCTGCGTCGCGGCGCGCATCAACTACGAGCTCGCACCGCTGCGGACCGAGCTCAAGAACGGCGACCGCGTCGAGATCATCACCGCAGCCCACGCGCACCCGAACCCGGCCTGGCTCACCTACGTCAAGACCGCCAAGGCACGCTTCCAGATCCGGCACTTCCTGAAGACCATGCAGATCGAGGAGGCAGCGATGCTCGGCGAGCGCATGCTCGCGCAGGCGGTGCGCGCTCTCGGCACACCCCACGCCGAGCCGACGCCCGAGCGCTGGGAGAAGCTCGTGCGCGAGCTCGGCGCCCGCTCGCGCCAGGAGATCGTCGCCGATATCGGGCTCGGCAAGCGTCTCGCCGCGATCGTCGCCCGGAAGCTGCTGGCGCTGTCCGACGCACACCCGTCCGAGGCGAAGTTCGCCGCCGGGTCCATCGTCATCCATGGCTCCGAGGGCATGGCCGTGCAGTTCGCAAAGTGCTGCCGGCCGGTCCCGGGCGATCCCATCATCGGCTTCATCAAGAAAGGTCAGGGACTGGTCGTGCACACGCACGACTGCACGACCGCGGCGAAGGCGCGCGGCGACCCTGACAAGTGGCTCGACGTCCAGTGGGCGCCGCACACCGACAAGCTCTTCGACGTGGCCGTGCGCGTCATCGTCGTCAACCAGCCGGGCGTGCTCGCCAAGGTGGCCGCGGCCATCGCCGAAGCCGGCTCGAACATCGACAACGTCAGCATGGACGAGGAGCGCAGCCTCTACACCACCATGCATTTCACGCTGCAGGTCGCGAACCGCATGCACCTCGCGCGCGTGATGCGGTCGTTGCGCCGCATCCAGGAAGTAGTCCGGATCGCGCGCGTGAAGGAATAGAGAACCTCTAGAGCTGCGCCTCGTGCGCGGCTCGCCACTGCTGCCAGCGCCAGGCGTCGGCGCACATATCGTCCAGCCCGCGAACGGCCTTCCAGGCGAGCAGGCGGGCGGCGAGCGACGGGTCGGCGTAGCTCATCGCGACGTCGCCCGGGCGTCGCGGCTCGACCCGGAATGGAATCTTGCGGCCCGAGGCGCGCTCGAAGGCGGCGATCGCCTCGAGGACACTGTAGCCGCGCCCGGTGCCGAGGTTCACCGCAGTCACTGCGGGCAGCGCGTCGAGCGCCCGAAGCGCTGCGACGTGGCCGGCCGCCAGGTCCATGACGTGGATGTAGTCGCGCACGCCCGTACCGTCCGGCGTCGGATAGTCGTTGCCGAAGACGGGAACGCGCTCGAAACGGCCGGCGGCCACGCCGGCGACATAGGGAAAGAGATTGTTCGGCACGCCGTCGGGATCCTCGCCGATCGTGCCGCCCGCGTGGGCGCCCACGGGATTGAAATACCGCAGCAGCACCGCCCTCCACTGCGCGTCGGCCCTGGCGACATCGCCGAGGATCTGCTCGATGGCGAGCTTGGTCCTACCGTACGGGTTGGTCGGCCCGAGCGGCGCGTCTTCGGCGAGCGGCATCGCGGCGCTCTGTCCGTAGACCGTCGCCGACGAGCTGAAAACGATCCGCCGCACGCCATGCTCGGCCATCGCGGCGAGCAGCGTGAGCGTTCCTCCGACGTTGTGCTCCCAGTACCGAAGCGGCTCGGCCACCGACTCGCCCACGGCTTTCAGGCCCGCGAAATGCACGACCGCCGAGAAACGGCGCGCCGCGAATACCGCTCGGAGGAAGTCCTTGTCCCGGACGTCGCCTTCGGCGAACCGGATCGGGCGCCCGGCGATGCGGGACACGCGGCCGATAACCGAGCGGCGACTGTTCGCGAGGTTGTCGACGACGGTCACGTCGTAGCCCGCGAGCGCGAGCTCGACGCAGGCGTGCGAGCCGATGAAGCCGGCGCCGCCGGTGACGAGAACCGAGTCGGGCATGGGTCGCGCTCGAGCGAGAATGAGGCGCGACCATTATCCCAGAGCGTGTGCTAGCCTGTGCCCCCACATGCCGACCCCTTCCTCGCCCCGCCTCGAGGTCGCCGCCTGGATCTTGGCCGGGCTGCTCCTGCTGCTCACGCTGCTGCTCCATCTGCTCCCGGCCCTGCTCGCCGGCCTGCTCGTATTCGAGCTGGTGCACGTCATCGCGCCGCGCCTGCGGCTCGGCAAGCGCGGCAAGGTGGCCGCGGTCGCGATCCTGGCGACCGCGATCGTCGCGGCGCTGTCGCTCGCGCTCTTCGGCGCGGTCAGCTTCTTCCGCAGCGACGCCGGGAGCCTGACGGCGCTCCTGCAGAAGATGGCGGAGATCATCGACGGATCGCGCTCGCACCTCCCCGGCTGGGTGCTGCAGTACTTGCCCACGGACGCCGAGGAGCTGCGCCAGGCGCTCACCGACTGGCTGCGCGAGCACGCGGGCGAGGTGCAGCTGCTCGGCAAGGAGGCGGGCCGCCTCAGCGCCCACCTCCTGATCGGCATGATCATCGGCGCGATGGTTTCCCTGCGCGAGGCGCAGCCGTCGCGCCACGGTGCGCCGCTCGCGCGTGCGCTCGGGCAGCGCGCCGCCCTGCTCGGCGACGGGTTCCGGCGCATCGTGTTCGCGCAAGTGCGCATCGCCGCCATCAACACCGCGTTCACGGCGATCTACCTGGGCGTCGCGCTGCCGCTGCTCGGCGTGCACCTGCCCTTCGCGAAGTCGCTGATCCTGATCACCTTCGTCGCCGGGCTGCTGCCCGTGATCGGCAACCTGCTCTCCAATACGATCATCGTCGTCGTGAGCCTGTCGGCGTCCCTCGCGGTTGCGATCGCGTCGCTCGCTTTCCTCGTCGTCATCCACAAGCTCGAGTACTTCCTCAACGCGCGCATCGTCGGCTCGCAGATCCGCGCGAGCGCGTGGGAGCTCCTGCTCGCGATGCTGGTCATGGAGTCCGCGTTCGGGCTCGCGGGGCTGGTCGCTGCGCCCGTCTACTACGCGTACCTCAAGGAAGAGCTGAGCGCGCGCGCCCTGATCTGAGCCTGGCCGCGGAGTAGAATTTCCCGCCACCCCGCATACCGCACCGGAAGGATCCCCATGAAAGTGAAGGCCAACGGCATCCAGATCAATTACAGCGTCGAGGGCGAGGGCCCGTGGGTCGTCATGAGCCACTCGCTCGCGTGCAACCTGTCGATGTGGGACGAGCAGGCCGCCGCGCTCTCAAAGCGCTACAAGGTGCTGCGATACGACCTGCGCGGCCACGGCGGCACCGACGCACCCGCCGGCGACTACACCTTCGACATGCTCGCGTACGACGCGCACGCGCTGCTCGAGGCGCTCGGAATCAAGTCGTGCCACTGGGTCGGGCTCTCGATCGGCGGAATGATCGGGCAGGCCTTCGCGCTCAAGTTCCCGGGCGTCTTCGAGACGCTGGTCCTCGCCGATACCACGAGCCGCAATCCGCCGGAGGCGAAGCCGGTCTGGGAGGCGCGCGTCAAGACCGCGCGCGAGAAAGGCATGGAAGGCGTGGTCGAGCCGACGCTGCAGCGCTGGCTCACGGAGCCCTACCGCAAGTCGCACCCGGAGACGGCCGCGAGGCTGGCCGCGATGATCCGCTCGACCCCGGTCGCCGGCTACGCCGGCTGCTGCGCCGCGATCCCGACTCTGAATTTCACCGACCGGCTGAAGGCGATCAAGGTGCCGACGCTCGTCATCGTGGGGGAGCAGGACCCGGGCGCGCCGCCCGAGGTGGCGAAGGTGATCCACCAGAACATCTCCGGATCGGAGCTGGTCGTCATTCCGTCCGCTGCGCATATCGCGAATCTCGAGCAGACCGCCGCCTTCAACCGGGCGCTCTTGTCCTTCCTCGACAAGCACCGCGCCTGAGCGAGCGCGAGCCGGGACGCTTCGCGCGCCGGGGCCTTCGCGGTAAAATCGCAGGATGAAGATCGAGATCTGCAAGCTCAAGGAAGTCGCTCCCGGCGAGTCGCGCAAGATCGAGGTGGAGGGCCGCGCGCCGATCGCCCTGTTCAATGTCGAGGGCAGCCTCTTCTGCACCGACGACACGTGCACGCACGGCGGCGCGTCGCTTACCGAGGACGGCTACCTGCTCGACGAGACGGTCGAATGCAGCTGGCACGGCGGCACCTTCGACGTGCGCACCGGCGAGCCGACCGGAGCGCCGTGCACCGAGCGGCTGAAGACCTACAAGGTCGAGATCGAGAACGACACGGTCTACGCCGTGCTCGAGTGATGCGTACGCGCCGCGTACTCGCCGCGATCGCGATCGCGCTGGCGCCGCTGGGCGCCCACGCGCAATCCGCCCCTTCGGCGAGCTCGGGACCGGGCCAGGGGCGCGTGCTGCACGTGATCGTTCCCTTCCCGGCGGGCAGCTCGCCCGACCTGATCGCGCGCATCCTCACCGAGAAGCTCGCCCCCGCGCTCGAGCACCCGGTGATCGTCGAGAACCGCCCGGGCGCGGGCGGCAACGTCGGCACCGCGGCGGTCGCGCGCGCTGCACCCGACGGCTACACCGTCGGGCTCTCGATCCAGGGTCCGCTCGCTGTCAACAAGGTGCTCTACAAGAAGCTCGGGTACGACCCGTTCGAGGACCTCGCGCCGGTGACGCTGGTCGCGACCAGCCCGAACCTGCTCGTCGTCGATCCCAGGCTCGGCGTCGCCTCCGTGAAGGATCTCGTGGCGCTCGCGAAGAAGCAGCCTGGGAAGCTGAACTACGGGTCGGTCGGAAACGGCAGCGCCTCGCACCTCACGATGGAGATGTTCAAGGAGGCCGCGGGCATCGACCTCGTGCACGTGCCTTACCCGGGGAGCCCCCAGGTCAACGCCGCCATCGTCGCCGGCGACGTCGCGGCGGCGTTCGTCGTGCCGGCCACGGCCATGCCGCTCGTGCAGTCGGGGCGCCTGAAGGCGCTCGCCGTCTCCACCGAGCGCAAGAGCGCGGCGCTGCCGGCGTATCCGAGCGTCGCGCAGTCCGGGTTTCCAGGCGTGGTGTCGGTCGCTTGGAACGCCGTCGTTGCGCCCGCCGCCACGCCCCAGCCCACCATCGACCGCCTGAGCCGCGAGCTGCGGGCGATCATCCACAGCGACGAGGTGCGCGAGAAGTTCCTCCGCCTGTACTTCGAGCCCGCGGGCAGCAGCCCCGAGGAGCTCGGTGCGCTCATGCGCTCGGAGCTCGAGCGCTGGCGCAGCATCATCGCGAAGACGGGCGCGAGCGCCGACTGACTCAGGCGGCGCGCAGCGAGTCCACGATCTTCATCCTCGCGGCGCGAGCCGCGGGCAGCACGCCCCCGACCAGGCCCATGATCGCCGCGAAGGCGACCGACTTCGCCACGATCGCGCCGTTCAGGGTGAATCCGAACGCGAGCTCGGCAAACGACTGGAAGTTCATGGTCGAAAAGGTCACGAGCTGCATGAACGAGGCGAAGAACAGCCCCACGCCGCCCCCGACCAGTCCCAGCAGCATCGACTCCATGAGAAAGGCGGCGAGGATCGCGCGGCGCCGGAATCCCAGCGCGCGCAGCGTGCCGATCTCGGCCACGCGGTTCGCGACCGAGGCGTACATGGTGATCATCGCCCCGATCATCGCCCCGACCGAGAAGATGATCGAGAGCGTCAGCCCGAGGATGCTGATGAACGTGGAAAGCGCCTTGGACTGGTCGGCGTAGTAGACCTGCTCGCGCTTCGCCTCCAGCGTGAGCCGGGGGTCCGACTCGATGTCGCGCTTGAGCTGGTCGAAGCGCCGAGTGTCGGCCAGGCGCACGATCACGGCAGAGTACGTGGTCCGCCTGAACGCCTGCGCGAGCTGCTCGACGTCGCCCCAGATCTCCGAGTCGAAGCCGCTGTTGCCCGCGTCGAACAGGCCCACGACGGTCCAATCGCGCTGCCCGAAGCGCAGCCGCTCGCCGACGCCCGCGCCGGAGAAGCGGCGCGTGATCCCGCTGCCGGCGATGATCTCCGATTTCCCGGCCTCGAACATCCTGCCTTCGACGATCTTCACCTGCGGCCGCAGCTCGAGCGCCCGCGGCGACACACCGCGGATGGCGATGTTCGAGGGCTTCTCCGAGTTGCGCTTGTTGAGCGAGATCAGCACCACCAGCTCTCTCGACACGAGCGCCGTCCCGTCGCGGTCGAGCGCGACCGCGGGGTGCGTCTCGACGATCGGCACCTGCTCCCGCTGAATCAGGCTCTGGATCTCGGTCTCGGACGCCCGGCGCGTGACGACGACGTTGTCGTACTCGCCGGTGGTGACCAGCGTGCGCTTCAAACCCTCGTCGAGCATCAGGACTACCGCGAAGACGAAGACGACCAGCGCCATGCCGCCCGCGGTCAGCCCCGTCGTGAGGCGCCGGGTCCACAGGTTGCGCGCGACGTAGTACACCGGGATGCCGGACGCCATCGCCTCATCCCGCGTGACGCAGGCCGTTCACGATCGAGATCCGCGCCGAGCGCAGCGAAGGCACGACCGCCGCCGCCAGCCCCACCACGAGCGCCGCGACCGCCTGCATGACGAGCGTCGAAGCCTCCACGTGGAACACCGGGAAAAGCGTGCCCATCTTGGCCGAGAACGCGGCCGCGACCGGGAACGTGAGCGCGATCCCGGCGGCAGCACCCGCCGCGCAGATCGCCACCGACTCGCCCAGGATCAGGGTCGCGAGGAAGGCCGGCCCGAAGCCGAGCGCCTTGAGCGTCGCGTATTCCGCCAGGCGCTCGCGCGCGCTCATCGCCATCGTGTTCGCCATCACGGCGAGGATGATCACGATCACGACGAAGGACACGACGCGGATCGCGACCACGATCGCCTCGGACATCGACACGAACCCGAGCTGAAACGCCTTTTCCGTCTCGGTGACGGTCTCGGCGATCGAGTTCTTGAACTGCTCGTCGATCGCGCGCGAGACGGCCGCAGCGTCGTCCGGGTTCTCGATGCGCACGACGTAGAAACCGACCTGGTTCGCGCGGCGCGGGAAAGTCTTCAGCATCGACTCGTTCAGGTAGTCCCACTGGAACAGCATCTGCGAGGTGTCCGTGGTCGGCTTGCCGCCGTCGTAGATGCCGCGCACGACGAACTCCCACTGGCCGGGGAAAATCGTGCCGCGCAGCGGGATCGAGTCGCCGACCTTGAAGCCGTACTGGTTGGCGAGCTTGCGCCCGACGATCGCACCCTTGCGGTCGCGCACGAACGCGGTGCGCTCGGCCTCGCTCAGCCTGAATTCCGGGAAAAGGTCGAGGTAGGTGCGCGCGTCGACCGCGAATTGCACGAAGAAATTCTTCGGGTCCTGGTAGACGCCGCCGAACCAGTTGGCGTGCGTCACGGCCGCCACGCCGTCGACCGCGCGGATGCGCGACGCGTAGCTGAGCGGCATGGGGAAAGCGAGCGAAATGGCGTTGCGCGTCACGAGGCGCGCGTCGGAGGCGGCATTGGCGCCCGCGTACCAGGCGCCGATCACGGTCTGCAGCAGTCCGAACGACAGGATCGCGACGACGATGCCCGCCGCGGTGAGCGCCGTGCGCAGCTTGTGGCGCAGGGCGTTCTTGACGATGAGCTTGAGGACGTGCGCGGTCACGGTTCGGCGACCAGCTCGCCCTTCTCCAGGTGGATCACCGCGCGCGCGGCGCTCGCGGCGTTGGCGTCATGGGTCACCATGATCACGGTCTTGCCAAGCTCGCGGTTGAGCCGCTGCAGCAGGTGGAGGATCTCGGCGGCCGAGACGCGGTCGAGGTCGCCCGTCGGCTCGTCGGCGACGATGAGCCGGGGATCGCCGACGATGGCGCGCGCGATGGCGACGCGCTGCTTCTGCCCGCCCGACAGCTCGGAGGGGTAGTGGCTCGCGCGCTCGGCCAGCCCGACCAGGGACAGCATCATGTCCACGCGCTCGCGCCGCTCCCGGCGCGCGAGGCGCGTGAGCATCAGCGGCAGCTCGACGTTCTCGAACGCCGTAAGCACGGGCATCAGGTTGTAGAACTGGAAGATGAAGCCGACGTTCGCCGCGCGCCAGTCGGCGAGCTCGGCCTCCGAGAGACGCGTGATGTCCTCGCCCGCGACGCGCAGCTCGCCCGCGTCCGGCTTGTCGATGCCGGCGATGAGATTGAGCAGAGTGCTCTTGCCGGAGCCCGACGGGCCCATCAGCGCGAGGAAATCCCCCTCGGCGATCTCGAGGTTGATGTCGGAGAGGACGGGCACGGCCTGGCCGCCGCGGCGGTACGCCTTCGCGAGCCTGCGGATCTCGACCAGCGGCGCCCGCGCTTCGCTCATGCGGGTCAGGACTTGGTCGCGCGGACCCGCTCCCCGTCGCGCACGTGCTCGTCCGGGCGCAGCACGACCCGGTCGCCGGCGGCGACGCCCTTCACCTCGAGCAGGTCGCCGAGCGTGCGGCCGGTCTCCACCGGAACCTCCGACACCCGTCCATCGCGTACCACGAAGACCACGCTGCGGCCGCCGCGCGTGACGATTGCGGAGCGCTGCAGTGCGTCCACCGCGCTGCGCTCCTCGGGCGTCACGGCGCGCGACAGGAACGCGACCTTGGCGCTCATGTCGGGCAGCACGCGCGCGTCGGGCTGCGTGAAGCGGACCTTGACGAGCAGCGTCGCCTTCGTGCGGTCCACCGTTGGGACCATGCGGCTCACGACGCCCGGGAAGCGCACGTCGGGGAAGGCCTCGAGCTGGATCTCGCACGCCTGGTCGACGCGGATCTTGCCGAGGCTCGCCTCGGAGACGTCGGCCTCGACCTCGAGCGTCTCCATGTCCGCCATGGTGACCACGACGCCCTTCGTGTCGACGGCGGCGGAGAACGGCGTGACGATGTCGCCGACGTTCGCGCTCTTGGTGAGCACCACGCCGTCGAAGGGCGCGCGGATGAGCGTCTGCTCGAACGCGACCTGCGCGGCGCGCTGGTTGGCGCTCGCCGCGGCGATGGCCGCGCGCAGGCCCACGATCGCGGCGCGCGCCTTGTGGTAGCGCGCGATCGCCGAGTCGTGGGCCGAAGGGGATATGTACTTCTGCGCGAGCAGCTCCTCGGAGCGCTTGAACGCGCTCTCGGCGTCGGCGAGCTCGGCGAGCCCCTGTTCCAGGTTCGCCTGCGCCACCCCGACGTTCGCCGATGCCTGGTCGACCGTGGCCGCCACGTCGCGGCTTTCGACGCGCGCGATGATATCGCCCTTCTTCACGCGCGATCCCTCGAGGACGCCGAGCCACTCCAGGCGGCCGGTGGCCTTCGACGACACGGCAGCCTTGCGCTGGGCGACGACGTAGCCGGTCGCGTTCAGGACGGCGAGCGATTGCGACGGAAAGATCCGCGCCACGGCGACCGTCTCGACCTCGGACGGAGCGCCGAACCGCGTATACGCGAAGCCCGCGAGCACCGCCACGATCGCGACGGCCGCCGCGATCCAGGGCCCGCGCCGGCGCCGGCGCAGGGGCGCCGCGGCGCGGTCGATCCGTAGACGGGAAAGGTCCTGCTGTTCCAAGGTGGGCCTCGGTGGTGCCCGGCGTGCGAGCGCGGGCGGCGGATGGCCGAATTATAGCTTGGCGCCCGGCCCTCTCAGAACGTGCGGTTCAGCCGCGCGTAGAGCGCGTCGATGCTGCCTTTGAACCCGGTGTAGTCGGCGACCGCTCCGTTCGACTGGATCGCGCTGCGATCGCCGAGCCGCAGCTCGTAGTGATCGTACTCGAGGCCGAAGCTCCACCGGTCGGCGAGGAGATATTCGACCCCGACGCCCCCTGTCCACCCGCGTGCCCGGCCGTTGGTCGAGGACACGACCCCGCTCAGCACGTTCGCGGTGGCGAGATAGACGTAGGACCCGGCGACCCCCGCCTTGCCGTACAACAGCCACCGGTCCTCGTGGGCATATCCCGCCTGAACGGTGACGGCGTAGAGATTGCGCAAGTCGGTCTCGCGCGAGCGTCCCGGGAGACCGCGCTCGGCGAGCTCCGCCGACTGTGCGACCGTGCGCAGTCGCGCCAGCGTATACGAGCCCTCGGCACCGACCAGCCAGTGGCGCGAGACGCGAAAACGCGCGCCAAGCTGCAGGCCCAGCGCCGGGCTGCTCGCCCGCTGATGCACGGCGTCGCCGTCCGCGACGGTGGCATCGGTCCTCCAGCGCGCGTCCGACGTGTCGCCGCCGAACTGGGCGCCCAGATATAGCCCCGACCAGTCGGCCGCCGGCGAATCGGCGGGCGCGTCCTCCGCGAGAGCCGCCGAAGCCGCGACCAGCGCGACGAGGAGCAGCGCGGCGCCGGCCGCCGTTCGCGTTCGTGCTTCTCCCATGGATCCTATTGTGCAGGAAACCGCGCTGCTTGACTTCCCGCCGCGGGGCCAATAAGGTCTTCGCCTGATCCGGGAGGGATTCCATGAACAAGGCAACGGTGTTCTGCGCCGCGGCGCTCGCTTTCGCCGCGCTTCCGGCCGCGCCCGCGCGCGCGGCCGACCAGGTGACGGTCGGCTTCATCAGCACGCTTTCGGGCCCGAGCGCCGCGCTCGGGATCGATATCCGCGACGCTTTCATGCTGGCCGTGAAGATGAACGGCGGCAAGCTCGGCGGCCTGCGCGCCGACGTGATCGTCGGCGACGACCAGTTCAAGCCCGACGTCGGGCGTCAGCTCGCGGAGAAGAACGTCAAGCTCGACAAGGTCGACATCCTCACCGGCTTCGTGTTCTCGAACATCATGCTCGCGTCGGTGCCGATCGCGTTCGAGAACAAGGTCGTGTATGTCAGTCCGAACGCGGCGCCTTCGCCGCTCGCCGGCAAGCAATGCAATCCGTGGTTCTTCGCCGCCTCCTGGCCCAATGACGCCTACCACGAGGCCGCCGGGCAGTACGCCACCTCGCAAGGCTACAAGGCGGTCTACATGCTCGCGCCGAACTACCAGGCGGGAAAGGACTCGCTCGCGGGCTTCAAGCGCTTCTACAAGGGCAGCATCGTCGGCGAGGTCTACACGCAGCTCGGGCAGCTCGATTACTCCGCGGAGCTCGCGCAAGTGCGCGCGGCGAAGCCGCAGGCGGTGTACATCTTCCTGCCCGGCGGCATGGGAATCAACTTCATCAAGCAATTCGTCGCGGCCGGCCTGTCGCGCGACATCCAGCTGATCACGCCCGGTTTCTCCTCGGACCAGGACATCATCCGCGCCGTCGGCGAGCCGATGCTCGGCATCCACGACGCCGCGCACTGGGCGCTCGACCTCGACAACGCCGCCAACCGGAAATTCGTGGCGGCGTTCGAGAAGGAGTACGGGCGCCTGCCGACCGTGTACGCCTCGCAGGGCTACGACACCGCGCTCCTCATCGACGCGGCCGTTCGCGACGTCAAGGGCAAGGTCGAGGATCGCGAGGCGCTGCGCCACGCGCTCAAGGCGGCGAAGTTCGACTCGGTGCGCGGCCCCTTCAAATTCAACCGCAACCAGTACCCGATCCAGAACTACTACTTGCGCGTGGTCGCGAAGGACGCGCAGGGACGCCTGGTCAACAGGACCGCGGGCACGATCTTCAAGGACCGCGGCGACGCGTACGTGGACGAATGTCCGATGAAGTAGCGTGTCCGGGATCCTGATCCTCGAGCAGGCGCTGAACGGCCTGCAGTTCGGCCTGATGCTGTTCCTGCTCGCCGCGGGGCTCACGCTCGTGTTCGGCATCATGGACATGATCAACCTCGCGCACGGGTCGCTCTACATGCTCGGCGCGTTCCTGGCCGCGACCTTCGTCTCGCTCACGGGCTCGTTCGCGCTCGGCGTGCTGCTCGCCGTGCCGGCGACCGCGGCGCTCGGCATGCTGCTCGAGATGTCGCTGCTGCGGCGGCTGTACGCGCGCGACCACCTCTCGCAGGTCCTGGCGACGTTCGCGCTGATCCTCGTGTTCAACGAGGCCGTTCGCATCGTCTGGGGCACCGACCTGCCGCTTGCCGCGCCCGAGGCGCTCTCGGGCCCGGTGGAGCTCTTCCCCGGCATGCTGTATTCCTCCTACCGGCTGCTCATCATCGCGGTCGGCGCCGCGGCCGCCGGGCTGCTCTACTACCTGGTCGCGAAGACGCGGATCGGGATGCGGGTGCGCGCCGGCGCGTCGAACCGCGAGATGGCGCTCGCGATGGGAGCCGATATCCCGCGCCTGTTCACGGTGGTGTTCGGCATCGCCGCCGGGCTTTGCGCCGTCGCCGGCGCGCTGCTCGGGCCGATCCTCGCCGTGCAGGTCGGCATGGGCGAGAACATCCTGATCGTCGCCTTCGTCGTAATCGTGATCGGCGGCATCGGGTCGGTGCGCGGGGCGCTGGTCGGATCGCTCATCGTCGGCATGGTGGACACCATCGGCCGCGCGTTCCTGCCGATCGCCTTCGGAGCCTTTCTCCCCCCGCAGCTCGCGAGCGCGGCCGGGCCCGCGACCGCCTCGGTGCTCGTCTACCTGCTCATGGCGGTGATCCTGACGCTGAGGCCGCAGGGCCTCTTCCCGGCGCGAGGCTAGCGTGGCCCGCCTGCGGCCCGGGGCGGTGGTGCTCGGCCTGGTGGTCGCCGCGGCGCTCGCGTTCCCGTTCGTGATGCGCGCGGAGGGCGACGCGTACTACCTTTCGTTCGCAAGCCGCATCCTGATCTACGCGCTCGCGGCGACCAGCCTCAACCTGGTCCTCGGCTACGGCGGCATGATCTCCTTCGGGCACGCCGCCTTCGTCGGCACGGGGGCCTACGTCTCGTCGATCCTGCTGGCCGAGGGCGTCGCCAGCGCCTGGATCGGCTGGCCGGCGGCGATCGCCGCCTCGGCGCTCGCGGCGCTCGCGATCGGCGCGGTATCGCTGCGCACACGCGGCGTCTACTTCATCATGATCACGCTCGCGTTCGCGCAGATGACGTACTTCCTCGTAAACTCGATGAAGGCGTACGGCGGCGACGAGGGCCTCACGCTGCCCGCGCGCGCCCGCGTGGGCGGCGGCATCGACCTCGACGACGCGCAGACCTTCTACTACGTGGCGCTCGCCGCGCTCGCCGCGGCGCTCGTCGCCCTGCACCGCCTGGCGCACTCGCGCTTCGGCCGCGTGATCCGGGCGATCCGCGAGAACGAGACGCGCGCCGAGGCGATCGGCTTTCCGGTCTACCGCTACAAGCTCGTGTGCTTCGTCATCGCGGGCGCCGCCGCCGGGCTTGCGGGCGCGCTGCTCGCGAGCCACGGCAAGTATGTCAATCCGAGCGTGCTGCACTGGACGCAGTCCGGCTCGCTGATGGTGATGGTGATCATCGGCGGCGTCGGCAGCCTCTGGGGCGGCGCGCTCGGAGCGACGGCGCTGCTCGGGCTCGAGGACCTGGTCGCGAACCACCGCGTCGCCTGGGTGGCGGCGCTGCTGCCGAACTACCCGCAGCACGCGGGCCTGGCCGTGGGACTGGTGCTGCTCGCCGTGGTGCTGTTCGCGCCCCAGGGCATCGCCGGGCTGCTCGCGCGGCGCCCGCGATGACGGCGCCGCTCCTCGCCGCGATCGAGCTGCGCAAGCGCTTCGGCGGCGTCCCCGCCAGCGACGGTGTTTCGCTCACGGTCTCGCCGGGCGAGATCCACGCCCTGATCGGTCCCAACGGCGCCGGGAAGACCACGCTCATCGCGCAGCTCGCGGGCGCGCTCCGGCCCGACTCCGGGCGCATCGAGCTCGCGGGGCGCGACATTACCGCGCTCGGGCCGAGCGGGCGGGTGCGGCTCGGCCTCGCGCGCTCGTACCAGGTGACGACGCTTTTCGGCGCGCTCGGCGTCCTGGACAACCTCGCGCTCGCGGTGCAGGCGCGCTCGGGGTCGAGCATGTCGTTCTGGCGGCCCGCCGCGCGCGAGAAGGCGCTCTACGAGCAGGCGGCCGCGATCGTCGCCCGCATCGGGCTCGCCGGGCGCGAATCGGTCGCGGCGGCTCACCTCGCCCACGGCGAGCAGCGCACGCTCGAGGTCGGGCTCGCCCTCGCGACTCGGCCGCGGCTGTTGCTGCTCGACGAGCCCATGGCCGGGATGGGGCCCGAGGAGTCGGCGCGCATGCTGGCCCTGATCCAGCAGTTGCGCGAGGCCGAACCGGCGCTCTCGGTCCTGCTCATCGAGCACGACCTGGACGCGGTGTTCCGGCTCGCCGACCGCATCTCGGTGCTCGTGTCGGGACGCGTGCTCGCGACCGGCACCCCGGCCGAGATCCGCGCCGACGCGCAAGTGCGCAAGGCCTATCTCGGCGAGGAGTCGGCGTGAGCGCGATGCTGGAGATCGAAGGCCTGGAGACCGCGTACGGCGCGAGCCAGGTGCTGTTCGGCGTGGACCTGGTCGTGAACGCGGGCGAGGCGGCGACGCTGCTGGGCCGCAACGGCATGGGCAAGACCACGACGGTGCGCTCGATCCTGGGGCTCACGCCGGCGCGGCGCGGCTCGATCCGCTTCCGCGGCGAGCGCATCGAGCGCCTCTCGCCCGACCGCATCGCGCGGGCGGGAATCGCGCTCGTGCCCGAGGGCCGGCAAATTTTCCCCAATCTCTCGGTGCGCGAGAACCTGGTCGCCTTCGCGGCGAACCGCTGCGGATCGCGCGACCCCTGGACGCTCGAGCGCGTGCTCGACCGGTTTCCGGGGATTGCGGCCCGCCTGGGACATCTGGGCAGCCAGCTCTCGGGAGGCGAGCAGCAGATGCTCGCGATCGGCCGCGCGCTGATGACCAATCCGCACCTGCTGATCCTCGACGAGGCGACCGAGGGCCTCGCGCCCCTGGTGCGCGAGGAGATCTGGCGCTGCCTCGCGTCGCTGAAGGCGGGCGACCAGACGATCCTCGTCATCGACAAATACGTCGAGCGCCTGGTGGAGCTCGCCGACCACCACACCGTGATCGAGCGTGGCCGCGTCGCCTGGCGCGGCTCATCGCGGCAGCTCGGCGGGAACCCGGCACTGTGGCATCGTTACCTCGGGGTGTAATGCGGGTTTTGTCAGGTCTGCGCAAGGCGCCGCTCCTACACTGCTCGATACGAGACAGGGGGAGCCCCGCCATGTTCATGAAGCACGTCCAGAACTACCTGATGCTCACCGTCGCCATCGCGTTCATCGCCGTGGCTATCTTCCCGATCGTGTTCTTCTACGGCCTGTCGCTGCTGGTCGAGGGCTTCGTCGGCAAGAAGATGGCTGCCAAGATCGAGGCGTTCTGGGACGCGGTCGGCAAGCCCTACAACTACCTGATCCAGCGCGTCGAGTAAGCGCGGGCGCTCGCCCGCCGCCCGGTCCGGTTCGTCCGTCCGGGCGCATGCCTTGAAAATCCGTCCTTCGGACGGTATCGTTCCCTTCCCCCGGGCGCCCCGCGAGAAGGAGCTCCATGCTTCACGAACACGTCCCCAACCTCGGCAACTACGTCGAGCCCGACCGGGTGCGGCGCGAGGTCTACACCGACCCGGCGATCTTCGAGCTCGAGATGGAGCGTATCCACGAGCGCGTCTGGATCTACTGCGGTCACGAGTCGCAGGTCCCCCGGCCGGGTGACTACTACACGGTGCAGGTCGGCCGCCAGCCCATGGTCATGGTTCGCGCGGGCGACGGCGGCGTGAACGTCCTCTACAACCGCTGCCCGCACCGCGGCAACATGATGTGCGGCGACCGCAGCGGCAACGCCGGCGAGTTCTTCCGCTGCTCCTACCATGCATGGACCTTCCACCACGACGGCCGGCTGCGCTCGATCCCGATGCAGGAGTCCGGCTACGCCGGCACGCGCTGGGGCAAGGACAACCCCGACTGCAGCATGAAGCGCGCGGCGCGCGTCGAGAACTACCGCGGCTTCGTTTTCGCAAGCCTCGCGCCGGACGGCCCGACGCTCGCGGAGTTTCTCGGCGAGTCGCGCGTCGCCTTCGACGACATGTGCGACCGCGCCCCCGAGGGCGAGGTCGAGATCGTGCCGAACTGCTTCCGCGTCATCCAGCACTCGAACTGGAAGATCTTCCTCGAGAACCAGCTCGACGCGCTGCATCCTTCCGTGACGCACCAGTCCACGGGCCGCGCCGCGCACGAGGTCGAAAAGATAATCGCCGCGAAGGCCAGGAAGGGCGAGGCGCCGCTCTCCTATCACATGCTCTCGGCCTTCGCGACCGTGACCATCGACAAGTGGGACGGCTTCCAGACGCTCAACTATCCGAACGGGCATTGCATCCTCACCGGCTACATGGGATTGCGACCGCAGGACCCGGACACGCTCGCCTACGACAGGATCATGATCGAGGCGTACGGAAAGAAGCGCTTCGAGGAGATCATCGGCGTCAACATCCACCACGTGCTCATCTACCCCGGATTGTCGGTGCAGTCGCCGCTGCAGCAGCTGCGCGCCGTGCGCCCGCTCGGCGTCGACAAGACGCTCACCGAGATCTGGCACTTCCGGCTGAAGGGCGCGCCCGAGGCGATCTACCGACGCTCGCTCGCGTACTACAATCTGGTCAATTCGCCCGCCACGCTGGTCAACGCGGACGACCTCGAGAACTTCTGGAAGTGCCACCAGGGCCTGGCGTCCGACGGCGGCGATTGGGTGAGCTTCGCCCGCCACATGGGCCGCGACGTGGAGCGCGACGGCCGCGTCGAGACCGCGCCCAACTGCGGCACGTCGGAGGCGCCGATGCGCAACCAGATGAAGGCATGGGCGCGGTACATGACCGCGGAGCGGTGATGGCGAAGACGGCGAAGCGGCACCTCGCGAAGCCCGCCCCGCGCCGGCGCGCCGCGGGCAGCCGCGACACGCAGCACGCGGTGGAGCAGTTCCTCTATCGTCAGGCCGAGCTGCTCGACGAGAAGCGCTGGGACGACTGGATCGATCTCTTCGCCGACGACGGCGTGTACTGGATGCCGCCCGAGCCCTCGCACGCGACCTGGGAAGGCATGCCCGCCATCTTCGCCGAGGACAAGAACCTCATGACCGTGCGCATGAAGCGCGTGCTGCATCCCGACGCCTGGTCGCAGCGGCCGCTCTGGGGCACGAACCACGTGATCGGCAACGTCGTCCTCGAGCGCGAGCTCGCCAACGGCGACGTCTGCGTGCGCTCGCGCTTCCACATGATGGAGCTGCGCCGCGACGACGTGCGCCATTTCGCCGGCGCTTACACGCACCACCTGACGCGGACCCGGGACGGCTTCCGCATCAAGCTGCAGCGCGTCGACATGACGAACGCGCAGGCGGCGTACGACTACGTGCTGCAGGTATGGGTGTAGCGATGGGCGCGGTTCGACTCGCCGGCCTGCTCGTTCTCGCCGCGTGCCTCTGCGGCCACGCGCTCGCGCAGCCGGCGAAGCGCGACTACGACGCCGAGATCGACGCCGCCATCCGCTCGGCGAAGACCGCCGCGGGCTTCGAGTTCCTCGGCACGCTGGCGCGCACCTGCCTGCTGCCGCAGAGCGGCGGCGAGGACCTGAGCGACAAGGTGCCCCCGTACGTCGCCGACCCAGCGAAAGCGCCGCCGCGGGAGACCTGGTACGCCGAGCCGAGCAAGGTCTTCGACGAGCTTTACTTCGTGGGCGGCAAGATCCATTCGTCGTGGGCGCTGCGAACGCGCGCCGGCCTCATCCTCATCGACACGATCTACCCGTACAACTCGGAGGAGCTGGTTCTCGGCGGGATGGAGAAGCTCGGCCTCGACCCGAAGGACATCAAGTATCTCGTCATCTCGCACGCGCACGCCGACCACATCGGCGGCGCCGAGATGATCCAGCGCCGCTACCACCCGCGCGTGGTCATGGGCGGGCCCGACTGGGACCTGGTCGAGCGGCATCCGAACCGGTACAAGACCATGGCGCCCAGGCGCGACATCGTCGCGACCGACGGCATGAAGATCACGCTCGCCGACACGACGCTAACGGTGTGGCTCACGCCCGGACACACGCCCGGAACGCTGTCCTACACGTTCACCGTGCACGACCGCGGCCGGCCCGTGAATGTCGCCTATTCCGGCGGCACCGCGTTCAACTTCGTGAACGACACTCCCGACCCGGGCATCAAGAACTTCCAGATCTACATCGACTCGCAGCGGCACATGGCGGCCAAGGCCGCGGAGACGGGCGCGACCGTGCTGCTTTCGAACCACTCCGAGTTCGACAACGCCTACAACAAGAACCGCATGCTCGCCGGGCGGGGCAAGGGGCCGCACCCCTACGAGATCGGCGCCGACTGGGTGCAGCGCTACTTCCAGGTCATGCAGGGCTGTGCCCGCGCGGCGCAGATCCGGCTGGAGAAGAAAGCGGCGGAGCGCTAGCGCCCCATCAGGTGCTTCTTCAGGAAGTCGAGCGTGCGCTTGTTCGCGAGCTCGGCGGCGTTCGCGTCGAAATGGTCCCCGTTGATGCGCGCGAAGGCGTGATCGACGTCCGGGTAGCTGTGGATCTCCACGTTCTTCATGTCCTTCAAGCCCGCCTTGATCTTCGCCTGCGCCTCGGGCGGCACGAACTTGTCCTTCTCGGCGATGTGCATCATGAGGGGCTTGCCGATCTTGCCCTTTTCGTTCAGGTTCTGATCGAGGCCCACGCCGTAATACGCGACCGCGCAGTCGACGTCGGTGCGCGCGGCGGTCAGGTACGCGAGCTTGCCGCCGAGGCAATAGCCGATCGCGCCGACCCTGCCGGTGCATTCCTTCATCCCGCGCAAGTGCTTGATGGTCGCCCCGACGTCCTCGATGCCCTTGTCGATGTCGAAGCGCTTCATGAAGTCGAACGCCTTCTGCCATTCCTCGGGTGAATAGCCCAGGTCCACGTTCGGCTGCAGCCGCCAGAAGAGGTCGGGGGCGAGCGCGACGAAGCCCTGGTTCGCGTAGTGCTCGCACACGAGCCGCACGTTCTCGTTGATGCCGAAGATTTCCTGCTCCACGACCAGCCCCGGGCCCTTGCCCGATCGGGGCAGGCACAGGTAGCCGCGGAACTTGCCGCCGTCGGCGGCGCGGATGTCGATGTGGGTGCCGGCCATTTTTCACTCCTTTCCGGTTGGATGCCGTTGTGCTTAGTCCGGAGAAACGCGGCGGGGTTCGATTCTATTCCGGCCGCGGCGCCGGCCAGCGGCTCTGCGTGCTCTCGTCGCCGGGACGGCTGACGGCGCTACACCGGCTCAGGCGCTGCGAGCCGCGCGCTCGGGCGCGGCCGGGTCGGTGATGACCCAGACGTAGTGCGTCGACGCGCCCTCCTTGTCGCGCACGGCGGAAACGACCACCGACGCCGCGAAGAACTTGCCGTCGCGCCGCTGCTCCATGAAGCGGCCTCGCCAGGACCCGGTCCGCTGCACCGAGCGCCAGATCTCGTGGTAGAGCTCGTCGCCCTTCAGCGCCGAGCGCACCTCGTCGGTGGTGCGCCCCACGAGATCGCGGGGCTCGTAGCCCGTCATCGTGCAATAGGCGCCGTTGACGTACTCGATCCTGCCGGAGCCGTCGCTGATGAGCACGCCGTCGGAGACGCGGTCGAACGCGTGCGCCGCGAGCCGCAGGTCCATCTCGGTGCGCACGCGCGTCGTGATGTCGCGCATAACCAGGATGATCATTCCCATGCCGTCGCTGTCGTCCGCCGCGGGGTTGCCCTCGCAATCCACCACCAGCGAGGGCCCGTCCATCGGGACCAGGCGCAGGCTCATGCGCTCCATCTGGCGCGACATCACCAGGTACTGCAGGAAATTGCGCGCGCGTTCGCGGTCGTCGGGATGCACGAGCCGCACCCAGTCCTGCCCAGGAGCGACGAGCGCGGCCTCGAAGTGCTCGAGGTGCGAGGCGCTGGTGTAGCGGATGCGCCCGCGCGGGTCGAGGACGGCGACCAGGTCGCCCGCGTGCTCGGCGATGAAGCGGAACTGGTCCTCGCTCGAGTGCAGCGCGCCGCGGGTGCGCATGAGCGCACGGTTCTGCGCGCGCATGATGGTGCCGATCCACGAGACGTACACGATGACACCGGCGATGCACAGCCCCGTCACCAGCGGCCCGGTGTCGGGCGAGAAGGAGAAGCCGGAAATGCCTCCCCACAGCGCCGCGCCCGCGGCGAACAGCGCCCAGGCGAGACCGAGGTACCTCAGCCCGCCGTTCGCGGCGCTGTTCAGGCTGATCGCCGACAGGAGGCCCGCACTCCACCACAGCGCGAACTGCGCCTGCGCGGTCCAGGCCCCGAGGGTGAGGGCGTCGAACGCCAGATTGATCAGCTCGGCGCGCTTGGACTCCGGGACCAGGCGCGCGTGCAGGTACGCGAGGTGCGGGTAGACGAGGAACTGCAGCGCGCCGAGCGCCAGCATCCAGCCGCCCGAGCCGCGCTCGAGCATGAGCGCCTCGAGCACCAGGAAGGTGTAGGCGAACGCGAGCGCGCGCGGCGCGTAATTGATGCGCGCGAGCCTGTGCGCCGGCACCAACGCCAGAGCCATCCGGTCCCCCCCGGGACGAGCGAAACACAGCCGGAATGCAATGCCCGGGTGGATTCCCGGGCCTGTTCTGGCTCAACGGCGGAGCATAGCATGCGGCGCAGGTGCCACCGAGAGACGAAAAAAAAGCGGGGGAAACCCCCGCTTTTTCGGGATGACCCGTGGATTACTGGACTTTGCGGTAGACGATATCGCTGCGGCGGTTCTGCGACCAAGCGTCTTCGCTGTGGCCCTGGGCTTTCGGCTTCTCCTCGCCGTAGCTCACCGTGTCGACCTGCCGGTCCGGCACGCCGAGCACCGTCATCATGCTCTTCACGCCGTCCGCGCGACGCTGGCCGAGCGCCAGGTTGTACTCGCGGCTGCCGCGCTCGTCGCAGTTGCCCTCGATGGTGATGGTCGCGCCGGGATGCTCGCGCAGGTAGCGCGCGTGCGCCTCGACCAGCGAGCGGTAGTCGGTCTTCACGTTCGACTGGTCGAACTCGTAGTAGACGCTGCGCTTGAACAGCATGCTCTTCGGATCGTTGAGCGCGTTTCCGGTCACGCCCGAGGGCTGCGCCGACTGCGCCGAGGGCGCGGCGCCGGACGACGAAGGCGACGACGCGGCGGGCGACGCGGACGTCGCATCCTTCTTTGCCTCGCTCGCGCAGCCCGCGACGAACGCCAGCGCTAGCAGCGAAGCGGCGATGCTCAGCTGAGACTGGAGCTTCATGTTCTCCTCCTGTGTTGTTACGGGTCCCGCCGTCGGATCGGCCCGCGGCGGTCCGTTCTGATGAACTCCCGGGAAATCATATCGCGACCCAATAGTTTTGTGTAAACATATGGCTCGTCCGACCCCCGTCGGCCGAGAGGCGCAAGCGTGGAAAAATGCTCGCGCGCCGCGCTCCGGGCATCAGGCCCCGAACTCGCCCAGGGCGAGAGACGCCGCGTCGAACGCGGTCCGTGCGAATTGCAGATAGCGATCGGCGAGCGCGTCCTCCCATCCGCCGTGGCGGGCGTTGCCGCGGAACTTGTCCTCGAGATCCTCGCGCGTGAGCGGCTCCTGCACGCCGCCGCGGATGTGCGGCTGGCGCTCCTCGAAGACGCGGCCATCCTTGAGCGTCACGCGCACGTGGCCGGTGTAGGCCTTCGGATAGGGATTGTTCGCGTCGACGACGTAGCGCACCTTCGACGCGAGCGCGAGGATGCGCGGGTCGCGCACGGTGCGCTCGGTGAAGGCCTCGAACCCCGCCCCGCCCGTGAGGAACGCGACCGCGATGTTGAACGGCGTGCTGAACTTCGCGGCGTAGTCGTTCGGGGGGCGGTGCTTGGCCGCGAGCGGCTCCCACAGGCGGTGGACGTATCCTTCCGCCGTCTCGCACAGCACCTCGGCGACGTCCTCGGCAGCGAAGCCCTTGCGCGCGAGGCGCAGCGCGCAGTCGATGTAGGGCTGGTTCATGGTGCCGGTCGCGTACGGCTTGAAGGTGATTCCCGTCATCACCCAGTCGCGGCCGAAGCCGCGCACCAGGGCGTCGTAGTCCCCTTCCGCGGAATGGGAGAACCCGAAGAACAGCCCGTGCGTGCCTTCGAACACCGTGCGCGGACCGAGGAAGCCCTCGCGGCCGATGCGCGCGGCGTGCAGGCCGATGCGCGCCGCCCAGCCCGCGTGCAGGCGCTTGGTCCACGCGCCCTCGGCGAGATACTCGATGATCCCGCCCGCCATGCTGCCGGCGATGCCGAGCGCGTCGACCGTCTGCCGGCGGTCGAGCCCGAGCGCCGCGCCCACGCCCGCGGTCGCGGCCATGGCGCCGAGCACGCTGGTCGGATGGAACCCGGCCTTGTGGATGCGCTTCGGGGCGACCAGGCTCAGCCGGCACAGCGTCTCCACGCCCGCAGCGATGCCCAGGAGGGCCGAGTCGCCGCCGCGTCCGAAGCGCTCGCAGGCCGCGAGCACCGCGGGAACGACGACCGCGCCGCTGTGCACCGGCCCGCCTTCGAAGGTGTCGTCGAAATCCTCGCCGTGCGCGGCCGTGCCGTTGATCATCGCCGCGTCCTCGGCGGCGAGGCCGCCGCCGTGGCCGATCGCGGTGCACGGTCCGCCGCGGTCGACCGCGGCGGCGAGCATGCGCACGTAGCCGCTCGCGCGCGCGGCGACGCACAGGCCGCCGACATCGACCAGCAGGGCCGCGCAGGTCTCGCGCACGCCGCGCGGAATCCCGGACGCGGACAGCCCGGCGACCCCTGCGGCGAGCCGCTCGGCGACGGAATCGGCCGCTACACCCATCAGCGCACGGTCTTGACCCCGGCGTCCTTCAGGATCGAGCGCATCTGGTCGAAGTAGCTGTCCATGAACTTCACGAGGCCGGCGCCGTCGAGGTAGCCCATCTCGAACTGGTTTTCCTCGACGTACTTCCTGAACGAGGCGGTCTGGGTCAGGCGCTTGAACACGTCCTCCCAGTAGCGCACGTTCGCCTCCGGGATGCCGGGCGGCGCCACGACGCCGCGCACCTGCGGCACCACCGGCACGTCGAAACCCGCCTCCTTGAGCGTCGGCACGTTCGGGAAGCGCGCGAGACGCTTTTCCGAGACCTGCGCGAGCACCCGCATGTTGCCCGCGCGGATGTGCTCGCCCGCCTCCTCGGGCTCGATCACCATCATGTTGACGTGACCGCCCAGGAGCGCCGCAATGCGCTCGCCGCCGCCCGGAAACGAGATGTAGGCCCAGCGGGCGCCCGAAGCCTTCTGCAGCAGCTCGCGCACGACGTTGTCGCGGCTCGTGATCGAGCCGCCCGACTGCTTGAGCTGGCCCGGGTTCTTCTTAGCCGCGTCGACGAAATCGCGCAGCGTCTTGTACGGCGAGTCGGCTTTGACGGCGATGACCGCCGGCTCGAGCACCAGGCGCGCGACCGGCGTGAGGTCGCGTATCGTGACCTGCGCTTCCTTGCTGACCAGGTAGCTGGTGAGCTGAGCCCCGGTGAAGAACCCGATGGTGTTCAGGTCGCCCTTCTTCTCGGCCAGGTACGCGATCGCGACGTTGCCGTTGCCGCCGGTCTTGTTGACGACGTTCACGCGCACCGGGACCAGCTTCTCTCGCTCGAACATGACGGCGACCGCGCGCGCGAGCACGTCGCTGCCGCCGCCCGGGCCGGTGTGCACCACCAGCTCCACCGGCCGCGTCGGCTTGTAGCCCTGCGCGTGCGCGGTGGCGGCGCAGGCGAGCGCCGCCGCGATTGCGTAATACCAGTACTTTCTCATCGTGCTTCCTCCTTTTCCTCAGGCCTGTTCCTGGTCGATCGCCCGCACGCGCCAGGCGTTCGCCTTGCCGACGAGCGGGATGAGCAGGACCACCAATGCCAGCGCCAGCATCGCGGCCGAGATCGGCCGCGACACGAGAATCGAGAGCTGGCCGCCCGACATCATCAGCGATTGCCGGAGCGCGCGCTCCATGCCCGCGCCGAGCGCGAGCCCGAGGATCAGCGGCGCCGCGGGGAAATCGAGCTTGCGCATGAGGTAGCCGAGCAGTCCGAAGAAGCACAGGAGCAGCAGGTCGAACATGCTGCCCGAGACGCTGTAGACGCCCACCAGCGACACGCCGAGGATGATCGGGAACAGGATATACGTCGGCGTCCTCAGCACCTGCGCGAACACCGGCACGAGCGGCAGGTTGAGCACGAGCAGCATTACGTTGCCGATGTACATGCTCGCGACCAGTCCCCAGAAGAGCGCCGGGTTCTCCGGGATGAACAGCGGCCCGGGCTTGAAGCCCCAGAGCACGAGCGCCGCGAGCAGGATCGCGGTCGTGCCCGAGCCCGGGATGCCGAGCGTGAGCAGCGGCACGAGCGCGCCGCCCGTCTCCGAGTTGTTCGCGCCTTCGGGCGCGGCCACGCCCTCGATCACGCCGGTGCCGAACTGCTCGCGGCGCCGCGACACCGCCTTCTCCAGCCCGTAGGACAGGAACGACGCGATCGTCGAGCCGCCCCCGGGGAGCGCCCCCACGAGGAAGCCGACGACCGAGCCGTTCAGGAACGCGAAGCGGCAGTCCTTCATGTCCTGCATCGTCGGCAGCAGGTTCCTCAGCCCTTTCGGCACGGGCAGGAGCTGCGCGTCGTCCTCCTTCTCCATGTTGGCGAAGACCTCGCCGAGCGCGAACACGCCGATCGCGACCACGATGAAATCGACGCCGGAAAGCAGCTCGACGCGCCCGAACGTGAAGCGCGACGTGGCGCTGAACAGGTCGGTGCCGATCGACGCGATCCACAGTCCGAGCAGCGCCGCGAGCAGCGCCTTCAGCAGCGAGTGGCCGGCGAGCAGCACGACCAGCGCCAGGCCGAGCGACATCAGCCCGAAATATTCCGGCGAGCTGAACGAGAGCGCGAAGCGCGCGACCGGCGGCGCGACCAGCATCAGCGCCACCACGCCCACGGTGCCCGCGATGAAGGACGCGATGGCCGCGATGCCGAGCGCGGCGCCGGCACGGCCCTTGCGCGCCATCTGATAGCCGTCGATGCAGGTGATGACGGACGCCGACTCGCCCGGCACGTTCATCAGGATGGACGTCGTCGACCCGCCGTACTTCGCACCGTAGTAGATGCCGGCGAGCATGATGATCGCGCCCGCCGGGTTCATGTGGAAGGTCAGCGGGAGCAGCATCGCGACGGTCGCCGGCGGTCCGAGCCCCGGCAGCACGCCGACCACCGTGCCGAGGAAGACCCCGACGAAGCACCAGAGCAGGTTCGCCGGCTCGAGCGCGACGCCGAAGCCGTGGGCGAGTCCCGAGAGGACCTCCATGCTAGAACCCGACCCAACCCGTGGGCAGCGATACGCCGAGCGCCAGCGGGAACACCGTGTAGAAGCCGAGGGCGCTCGCGACCGCCACCGCCGCCGCGACCTTGAGAGGCCGCCGGTACATCACCGCGACGATGAAGAAGCACAGGAGGCCGAAGCTGATCGTGAAGCCGAGCACCTCGGAGAGCGCGACGGACACGGCGAACGCGAGCCACACCAGCAGCGCGCGCCCGATCCGCGCCCACGGAAACAGCGCGCTCGCGGCCGCAGCCCGCGCGCGGCGCGCCCGTACGCCGACGAAGACCAGCGCCGCGGACAGGACCACCATCGCGATGCCGTACCACAAGGGGAAGAAACCCGGGCCCGGCCCGTCGGGCCCGATGTACTCCCACTGGGCGGCCTGGACGACGATGTAGACGCCGAGCGCCGCGAGCGCGAGCCCGGCCCACAAGTCGGAGGATTTCTCCGACGTCTCTTCCATGCTCCTCCTCCTCGGCGCCGCCTTCTACTTCTTCTTCGCGCCCTTGCGCGCTTTCGCTTTCGCCTTTGCCTTGGACTTCGCCTTCGCCTTGGGGCCCGCCTTCCTGATCTTTTGGTAGCGGAGCTTGGGCACGATCTCGCACACGGTGCCGCCCGGTGCTCTGAACTTCACGGGGACCACGCCCGGGTCGCTGATGATCTCGCAGCCGAAGGCCCGGATCTGACGCTCCGCGGCTGCCATGTCGTTCACCTCCACCGCGAAATGGTGGATGCAGGGACCTTCGCCCGCGGCCTTCGATTCCGCCGACTGCGTGCCCGCGTCGTACTGCATGATCGAGAGGTCGATCGCGCCGTCGGAGAGGTGGCACGACGTGTGGTCGCGTACCTTCTCGGTCTTGTTCTCCCTGAAGCCGAAGATGTTCTCGTAGAACTGACGGCTGCGCTCGAGGTCGTCGACCTTGAGCGCGATATGGACGATGCGATTCATGCGGGGGTCTCCTGTCGATGAGCAAGGAGCGGCCTCAGGGCACGAACGTCCCGGAGCCGCTCGATATTCCAAACCGTATCACAGAGTCGCTCGGCGCGCGCGCGTCCGGTCACCGGTGCGATGAGGTCGAGCGCCTTGGCGTGGACCTCGGCGCGGGTCATGGGATTGCCGGGCGTGCCGCGCACTTCGGTCGCGTGGTGACGGAGCGTCCGCCCGTCGCGCAAGCGCAGCTCGACGATGCCCTGCCGGCTCGGCATCGCGCGCGACAGCGCGTCGTCCCCGTGCAGCTCGACGCGCGCGCGCAGCGAGAGCACCTTCGGGTCGCGCATGCGCTTCGCGTCGTGCGAGGAGCGGAAGCTGACGTCGCGGTCGATCAGCATCAGCGCGCACAAGTGCTGCAGGCAGATATCGGGCATCGCGCGATCGTTCACGGTATTCGCGCCCTGGTGCGCGACGCGCACGACCACGCGCTCGATGTCGGCGGCGCGCACGCCGTGCTCGGCGATCAGCAGCGCGAGCGCATCGAGCGGCGCCTGGATCGGCGAGCCGACCGACCAGCGCTTGATCGACGCATTCATGATCTCCCAGGTCTCGCCCAGGCCCGCTGCGAGGCGCGCCGGGTCCGGCTTGCGGCCGTACGCGACGAAGAAGCTGCGCTCGCCGGAGAACACATCGTCGACGCCGGTGAAGCCGTGCGCCACCATCGCGGCCGCCGCCACGCCGTTGCGCGCCGGCATGCCGCCGAAGTCGAAGGCCTTCTCGACGTGCCGCTCGTCGCGCATCCAGCACGAGACACCCGACGCCTGCTGCGCCGCGTACGAGAGCAGGTGGCGCACCTGCGGCTCGCGCAGCCCGACGAGCGCGCCCGCCGCCGCGGCCGCGCCGAACGTCGGCCCGAAGCTGTGCGTCGAGTGCCCGTCCTCGCGGAACTGGTACGGATCGAGCGACAGCGTGAGCCGCGCGCACACGTCGTAACCGAGCGCCACCGCGCGCAGCAACGCCGTGCCGCCGGCCCGCTCGCGCTCCGCCATGGCGAGCGCTCCCGGCACCACGCCGCACCCGGGATGCGTGAGCGAGGCCGCGTGCGAGTCGTCGGTCTCGTCGGCGTGCGCGAGCATCCCGTTCGCGAGCGCGGCGTTCACCGCGCTGGTGACGATGCGGCTGCCCGCGATGCAGGCTTCTTTCGCGCCGCCCTGCGTCCTGGCGAAGGCGATCGCCTGCCTCCCGGGCAGCAGGCGCGAGCCGGAGATCATGGCCGCGAGGGTATCGAGGAGGTGGTGCTTGGTTTTCTCGGCGACCGCCGCAGGAAGCGCGCGGCGCGGCGCGCGCGCGATGTACGCGGCGAGCGTGCGCATCACTTCGGAAACTTGCGGCGGAGTTCGGCCGGCCATCTTCGCAGCGCATTCTACCCGCGCCCGATATGATAAGGACATGCCCCGCTCGCGCCCGCTCGCCGTCCTCGTCCTCGCCCTCGCGTCCGCGGGCGCGCTCGCGCAGGGCGCGTTTCCCCAGAAGCCGGTGCGCTTCGTCGTCGGCTTCACGCCCGGCGGGCCGAGCGACATCCTGGCACGCGCGCTCGGGCAGAAGCTCGCCGACACGTGGCGCTCTCAGGTCGTCGTCGAGAACCGGCCCGGTGCGGGCGGCAACGTCGCCGCCGAGGCGGTCGCGCGCGCGCCCGCCGACGGCTACACCTGGCTGCTCGGCAACAACTCGATCCTCGCGACCAACCGGAGCCTGTACCGCTCCCTCGCCTACGACCCGGAGAAGGATTTCGCGCCGGTCGCGCTGGTCGCGATCCAGCCCAATATCCTGGTGGTCAATCCGCAGCTCCCCGTCCGCTCGGTGCGCGAGTTGATCGCGCTCGCGAAATCGAAGCCCGGTCAGCTCAACTACGCGTCCTCGGGCAGCGGCGCCGCCGCGCACCTCGCGGCCGAGCTGTTCAAGGCCATGACGGGCGTCGACATGGTGCACGTGCCGTACAAGGGCGCGCAGCCCGCGCTCACCGACGTCATCGCCGGCCAGGCGCAGCTCATGTTCGCCACGTCGGCATCGGTGATCCCGTACATCAGGGCCGGGCGACTGCGCGCGCTCGCCGTGACGACGGCCCGGCGCTCGCCGAGCGTGCCGGACCTTCCGACGGTCGCCGAGGCGGGCGTGCCGGGATTCGAGGCGATCACCTGGCACGGCGTCGTCGTGCCGGCCGCGACCCCGGCCGCGCTCGTCGAGCGCCTGAACCGCGACATCGTCGCGGCGCTCGGCGAGCGCGACCTGCGCGAGCGGCTCGAGTCGCTGGGCGCCGAGGTCGCCTCGGGCACGCCGAGCGACTTCGCGCAGTACATCGCGGCGGAGATCCCGAAATGGAGCAAGGTGGTCAAGGACTCCGGCGCGCGCGCCGACTGAGCGAGGAGACGGACGATGAAGGAATGGCTCGCAATGTGCCTGGTCGCCGGAGTCGCCGCGGCGAGCGAGGCGGCCGAGATCAAAGTCATCAGCGGCGGTGCGATCGAGCCGGGGCTCGAAGCCGTCGCTGCGGCGTTCGAAAAGCAGTCCGGCCACAAGGTCCACGTCACCTTCAACACAGCGCCGCAGATCCGCAAGCGCGTTGCCGAGGGCGAGCGCTTCGACGTCGTGATCGCGCCCCCCGCCGTGCTCGACGAGCTCGCGAAGGCGGGCAAAGTGAGCGGCGAAGGACACGTCCCCGCGGGCCGCGTGGGTGTCGGTATCACGGTGCGCTCCGGCGCGCCGGCGCCCGCGATCGGCAGCGTCGACGAGCTGAGGCAGGCGCTGCTGCGCGCCGACTCGGTCGTCTACAACCAGGCGTCTTCCGGCCTGTATCTGGAGAGGCTGTTCGACCGGATGGGAATCGGCGAGCAGCTGAAACCGAAGACCACGCGCTACGCGAACGGCGCGCAGGTCCTCGAGCACGTGATCAAAGGCCGGGGCAACGAGATCGGTTTCGGCGCCATGACCGAGATCAGGCTGTTCGAGCCGAAAGGGCTGAAGCTCGTCGGCCCGCTGCCGGCCGAAGTTCAGAACTACACGAGCTACTCGGCGGTCGCGGCCGCTTCCTCGGACGTGGCGCGCGCGTTCGTGCGCTATCTCGGCACGCCGGCCGCGAAGCGCGACTTCGCCGCTAACGGGGTGGAGTGAGCTCGAGGACGTCGAGCCCGGCGTAGCGGTCGACGATGTAGATCAGACCGCGGCCGTCGAGGTCGACGTCGTTCGTCTGCGGCGCGACCCGGCCCGGCGCCGGCTCCGGGATGAAGAAGCCGACCTCGCGCGGCGCGAGCGGGTCGGCGACGTCGACGACGCGCAGGCCGCCTGCGAACCAGGCGCAGTAGACCAGCGTCCCGTCCATCTTCTCGCGGAACTGGTGCGCGCCGAAGCGCCCCGGGGCGGCGCGGCTCCAGGGCGAGTCGAGCTCGCTCACCTCGTAGCGTGCGAGCGGCTTCATGTCGGCGACGTCGCTCACGTCGAACACCCACAGACAGGCGTGCGGCCGGCCGCGGCGGCGCTCCATCTCGTCGCGGCTCGCAGCGTGGTCCTCCTCGTCGATCGCGAGCGCGATCCTGCGGCCGGCGACGGGAAAGGGCACGTCCATGAACGTGTGCGAGGGCTCCGGGTACGGCGGGTGATAGTTGTACTCGCCGATCGTGCGCGGGGCGCCGATGTCGGAGACGTCGATCACGCGCAACCCGGCCTGCCAGCAGCCGGCCCAGAGGCGATCGCCGCTGCGCAGCGCGTGGTGCAGGCGGTTACGCTTGCCGACCCATGCCGGCGTCTCGCCGCCCGCGAGATGCTGGCCCGGCATCCACCAGCGCGCCACTTCGCGCGGCCGCGCCGGGTCGGCGATGTCGTAGATGACGAGGATGTTGCCGACGTAGCCCGCCATCTCGGTCGAGATGTAGGCGTAGCGCGTGTCCATGTCGAAGCGGTGCACGCCGATGCCTCCGGTCCGCTGGAACCCGATCAGCCTCGGCTTCGCGCGGTCCGAGACGTCGTAGACGCGAAAGCCGCCGCCCCCGTACGGGTTGCGCTCGGCGTGCTCGACCGCGGGAATGTCGGCGGCGGCGATCCCGATCTTCGCCGCGAGCTCCTCGTGCGTCGGCTCGCGCCCGAGCGCGGCGCGCAGCTCCGCGCGCGCCAGCGGCAGCTGCTCGGCCTTGCGGCCGATCGCCGTCATGTTGCGCTCGGCATTCACGATCATGACGTCCCCGATCACGCGCGCCTTGTGGCTGTGCGTGTCGGGGTCGTCGAGAAAGATCTGCGACACCACGCGCGGGCTGCGCGGGTCCGAGACGTCGAGGATCGAGGTGCCCAGGCGCTTCGTGTTCGGGATATGGCCGACGTAGGCGGAGTCGCCTGCGACGCAGACCTGGCCCGCGCCCGGAAGGTCGAGCCGCGAAAGGCGCGTTACGTTGCGCGCGAGCTGCTGCGGAGAGCGGTCCATGTCGTCGATCCCGGGGCCCGCATTGTAACCGCGCCGCTGTCGCCCTGCGACGACGTCGCGCACGCGCCTGCGCACCGCCCGGCGTGAACTAGTGCCGGCGCCCGCGTGCCGCCGCGAAAACCGGCGCCCCGGCGCGCCCTCTAACGCAGGCGACAGTCCCAGTCCCTCTCCCTCACGCGAGGTCGTCCATGTACAAGCCATCGCAGGTGCTGTTGACCGCGGCCGGCGTCCTGACCGTGCTCGCGAGCGTCGTTCCCTTATCGGTCGCGGAGACCCGCGACACCCGGTCGGACCGCGAGATCGTTCGGCTCG
>DATDMW010000250.1:0-12344 GCA_036518595.1 Burkholderiales bacterium | reverse complement strand
CGTGCCGGCCGTGACCGCGGGCGTGAGCGCCTCTCCGAGGAACACGACCGCGCCGAGCGCCGCGAACAGCGGCGTCGTGCTCGAGAGCGTGCCGGTGACCGTCGGGCCGGCCAGACGGTTCGCCTCGTAGCCGAGCAGCGTCGCGACCGCCGGGAAGACCACGCCCACGATCGCGAAGATGGCGAGCGCCGCGGGATCGAAATGATCCGCGCGGAGCAGGAACACGGCGAGCACCCAGTAGAGCGCGGTCGTCGCCGGGATCGCGACCAGCGCGCCGCGCACCGAGTCGACATAGCGCAGTCCGACGTTGGCGAGCACGACGCCCGCGCCGAGGAGCGCGGACGCGGCCAGCGCGCAGGCGACGCTCGCGTCCATTCAGCCGGGCCGCAGTTCGGTCGGCGCTGTTCTCTTCATTGTTGTGTCACAAAGCGGGCGCGTAATTCTTCGCAGTGTAGCGCTTCACCGCGAGGAGGGGTCAGCATCGTGCCGGGAACCCGAGCAGCCGTCTTCGCGCTCGCCTGCGCGCTCGCGCAACCGGCGGCCGCGGAGCCCGGATGGTACGGCTTCGGCTCGTTCGCGCGCTCCAGCTTCGGCGCCGACGGCTCGTCGCCGCTCGCGGGCGGCGACGACAAGGACAATGGCGCGCGCGTCGGCGCCGGCTACATGTTCAGCGAGAGCGTCGGCGTCGAGGCCGGGTGGACCGATTTCGGCAAGGCGAAGCGCGGCGGCGCGGTGCCGGGCCTGTCCCCGACGCGCGACGGCGACGTGCGCGCGAACGGACCTTTCCTCGCCGGCGTCGCGAGCGTCGCGCTGAGCCCGCGCCTGTCCGCATTCGGCAAGCTCGGCGTGATCGACGCGCGCATCGACCCCTCGCCCGACGCGGACGCCGGCATCGCCGGCTTCTTCGAGAGCAGCGGCGACTGGCGCCCGATGATCGGCGTCGGCGGCACCTGGCGGGTCACGCGCAGCTGGGCGCTGCAGACCGAGTACGGCCAGTTCAGCAAGCTCATCGACCGCGCGAACGAGATCAAGGTCAGCACCCTCTCCGTCGGCATGCTCTTGCGCCTGGGCTGACTCACGCCCGGCTTTGCGCTTCCGGCCTTAAGATACGGGCTCGGAGGAAGCTCGATGAAGATCGCGATGATGGGCTCGGGGGGCGTGGGCGGATTTTTCGGAGGCCGGCTCGCGCACGCCGGGTACGACGTGAGCTTCGTCGCGCGCGGCGCGCACCTCGCCGCGATGCGCGAGCGCGGCCTCACCATCGAGAACGAGCCGCAGGGCGACATCCACGTCGCGCGGGTGCGCGCGACCGACGACCCGGGAGCGATCGGCCCGGTCGACGTCGTGATCGTCTCGGTGAAGCTCTGGGACACCGAGAAGGCGGCGCGGCAGATCAAGCCGCTCCTCGGGCCGCGCACCGGCGTGCTCTCGCTGCAGAACGGCGTGGTGAAGGACGACATCCTTCGCCGCGAGCTGGGCGAGGCGCCCGTGATGGGCGGCGTCGGCTACGTCGCGACGCACATCTCGCGCCCGGGCGTGATCCACCAGGTCGGCACCATGCAGCGCATCGTGCTCGGCGAGTACGACGGCCGGCGCTCGGAGCGCGCCGAGTTCCTGGTCGAGGCGCTGAAGAAAGCGGGCGTCACGGCCGAGCTCTCGGGCGACGTGCGCCGCGCAATCTGGGAGAAGTTCGTGTTCCTGTCCGCGCTCGCGGGCACGACCACGGCGATGCGCACGACCATCGGCCCCATCCGGCAGAACCCGCGCACGCGCGCGTTCCTGCTCGATCTCATGCGCGAGGCCGTCGCCGTCGGGCGCGCGCACGGCGTCGCGCTGCCCGCGGACTACGCCGAGCAGCGGCTCGCGTTCGCCGATGGCCTGCCCGCCGACATGACCTCGTCGATGCATCACGACCTCGAGCGCGGCAACCCGCTCGAGGTCGAGTGGCTCTCGGGCGCGATCGTGCGCCTCGGCGACGCGAAAGGCGTGCCGACGCCCGCGAACCGCGCGGTGTGGGACGTCCTCGCGCTGCACGCCGCAGGCCGCAAGGCGTGAACAAGGCCGACCTCACGCTGCGCGCGGTGCGCGCGACGGGCGTCGAGGTGCCGATGAAGCTGCCGCTCGGCACCAGCCAGGGATCGATCCGCGCGGCGCCGCTGCTCCTGATCGACGTCGAGACCGAGCAGGGCGTGACCGGGCACGCCTACCTCTTCTGCTACGTCGCCGCCGCGGCGGCCGGCATCGCGGCGATGCTCGCCGAGGTCGAGCGTGTCGCGAAAGGCGAGCGCGTCTCGCCCGCGGACCTGTGGGCGAAGCTCGCGCGCCGCTTCACGCTGATCGGCGTGCAGGGCATCGTCCGGATGGCGCTCGCGGGCTTCGACGTCGCCTGCTGGGACGCGCTCGCGAAGGCCGCGGGCAAGCCGCTCGTGTCGCTGCTCGGCGGCTCGCCGCGGACGATCCGCGCGTACAACAGCAACGGCCTGGGCCTCATGACGCCCGAGAAGCTCGCCGACGAGGCCGAGGCGCTCGCCGCCGGCGGGTTCGGCGCGGTGAAGCTGCGCCTCGGCTACCCGTCGGTCGAGGCCGACCTCGCCGCGGTGCGCGCGGTGCGCAAGCGCCTGCCCGAGCGCGTCGCGCTGCCGGTCGACTACAACCAGGCGCTCTCGGTCGAGGAGGCGGCGCGCCGCGGGCGCGCGCTCGACGGCGAGGGCGTGTACTGGATCGAGGAGCCGATCCGGCACGACGACTACCGGGGCTGCGCGCGCGTCGCGCGCGAGCTGTCGACGCCGGTGCAGATCGGCGAGAACTTCTCGCTGCCGCACTCGATGGAGGAGGCGCTCGCCGCGGGCGCCTCGGACTTCGTGATGCCCGACCTCGAGCGCATCGGCGGCGTCACCGGCTGGCTGCGCGCCGCCGCGCTCGCCGCGGGGGCGGGCATCGAGATGTCGTCGCATCTCTTCCCCGAGGTGAGCGCGCACCTGCTTGCGGTGACGCCGACCTGCCACTGGCTCGAGTACGTCGACTGGGCGACGCCGATCCTGGAGGAGCCGTTCCGGATCGAGGACGGCCATCTCGTCATCCCCGACCGTCCCGGGAACGGGCTCGCGTGGAACCAGGACGCGGTGAAGCGCTACCGCATGACCTGAACGATCGCCTCCGGCTCTAGCCCGGCTGGATCTTCATCAGCTCGAGCGCCGGGCGCCCGACGAGGCCGTAAGGATTCGCGAGCGTCTCGGGCAGCTCGAAGTGGTTGTAGCCCTGAGCGACGACGAGCAGGCTCGGCCGGCCGGCGGCGCGCAGCGCCTCGGCGAACTCGCGGTTCTGGCGCTGGAACTCGGGCGTCTCGAACGTGCCGTAAGCGATCACCATCGGCGCCTTGATGCGGTCGACGTGGCGCATTGTGCTGAGCGCGGCCACCATCTCGTCGGTGAACTTCACGTAGCTCGAGCGCGCCGAGAGCCGCACCGGCGCCAGCTCGTACATGCCGCTGATGCAGACCGTGCCCTTCACCACGTCGGCGGGAAGGCCGAAATCGCGCACCCAGTCGGTGATGGCCACGACGCCGGCAAGATGCCCGCCCGAGGAGTGGCCCGAGACGTATAGCCGGTTGGGATCGCCGCCGAAGCTCGCCGCGTTCCGGTAGCACCAGGCGACCGCGCGCCGCGCCTGGTCGGCCATGGCGAGGAGGCTGCCGCCCACGTCCTGCACCGGCGCGAAGTCGGCGGCGACGAAGTGCGCGCCCGAGCGCACGAAAGTCTCCGCCGGGAAGGCGTAGTCCGCCGCGCGGCCCGAGCGCCAGGCGCCGCCGTGGAAGAAGACCATGATGGGCGCGCCCGGGCGCCTGGGCGAGTACACGTCGAGCTTCTCGATCTCGCTCGGCCCATAGGCCAGCCGGCGCGGCGGCCCGAGGCGGGTGCGCGTGACCTCGCTGTTGGTCGCGTAGCGTCCCGTGATCTGCCGCAGGTTCGGCGCGTAGACACTCTGGTCGTACGCGTCGTCGAGCTCTTTCTGGTCGTAGTCGAGGAAGACGCGCGGGCCCTTGGGGCGCGGCGCAGGCGCGGCCGCCTCCTTCCGGGGCGCGGGCTGCTGCGCGAGCGCGGCGCCCGGGGCGAGCAGCAGGGCGCTGACGAGCGCACGACGGGTGCGGCTGGGTGCACGCATGATTGATTCCTCCGCAATGAGCGCGCAGATTAACGGGAAAGCGCCGGAGGCGGCAACGGTGCGGCTGCGGTATTCTTCGCTCTCATCCGCAAGGAGCCGACATGCACGACTACCGGGTTCGCGAGCACGTCCGCCAGCGCGTCCTCAAGCGCAAGGGCCGGCCGCTCTCGCTCGATGCGATCGACTGCGCGCGCGCCGCGCTCCTCGTCGTCGACATGCAGAACTACTTCGTCGCGCCGGGATTCCCGCAGGAGGTTCCGGTCGCGCGCGAGATCGTCCCGGCGATCAACCGCATGGCGGCGGCGATGCGCTCGGCCGGCGGCACGGTCGCATGGATCCAGACCACGGCGACCGGGGCGCTCCAGACCTGGGGCAACCATCACCGCTACGGCATGAGCCCCGAGGTGTCCGCGCGGCGCCTCGCGACGCTCGCCGAGGACGCCGAGGGCTACCGGCTCTGGCACGCGCTCGAGCCGTCGCCCGTCGACCTGCGCGTGAAGAAGATCAAGTTCAGCGCCATGCTGCCCGGCTCCTCCGATCTGCACGAGGTGCTGACGCGCCGCGGCGTGGACACGGTGCTGGTCGCCGGCACGACGACCAACGTGTGCTGCGAATCGACGGCGCGCGACGCCATGATGCTCGACTACCGCGTGGCGATGCTGTCGGACGCCACCGCGGCGCGCAGCGACGAAGAGCACGCCGCGAGCCTCGACACCTTCCACGTCTTTTTCGGCGATGTGATGACGGTCGACGAGGCGTCGGCGCGCCTGGTAGCGGTCGTGCGCGCGCGCACCGCGTAGCACCGGGCCTTTCCCCGAAGCTCGCATGCCGGCGTGAGCGCATGACTCGAAACACCCTGCTCCGGACGCTCGCCCTTGCGGCGCTCATCGCCGCCGCCGGCGCCGTTCACGCGCAGTCTCCTTCGGCAGGCTCGGGAGCGGCCTTTCCTTCGCGTCCCGTGAAGATCGTCGTGCCGAGCTCGGCCGGCGGAGCGACGGACACCTTCGCGCGCGCGCTCGCGCCGCAGCTCTCGGAATCGTGGGGCCAGCCGGTCGTGATCGAGAACCGCCCCGGCGCGAACCAGATCATCGGCTCCGAATCGGTGTCGAAGGCCGCGCCCGATGGAACGACGCTGCTCGTGTCCGAGGCATCGTCGTTCGTGATGAACCCGCACCTGTACAAGAAGCTGCCCTACGACGCGCTGCACGGGTTCACGCCGATCACGGCGCTGGTGCGCTTCCCGTGGGTGCTGGTCGTGCATCCCTCGCTGCCCGTGCACGACTTCCAGGAGCTCGTTGCCTACGCCAGGGCGAATCCCGGAAAGCTCTCGTACGGATCGTTCGGCCTGGGCTCGTCCGGGCACATCAGCATGGACTACCTGAAGCGCCTGCTCGGCCTGGACATCGTCCACGTGCCCTACAAGGGCGGCGGGCCGGCGGTCGCGGACCTGGTCGCCGGGCAGATCTCGATGATGATGGTGACGCCGCTCCTCGTGGACGGGCATGCTCGCGCCGGAAAGCTGAGGCTCGTGGCGGCGGTCACGGCGAAGCGCATCGAGCGGCTGCCCGACCTGCCGACGATCTCGGAATCCGGGGTGCCCGGCTACGAGGCGGGCACCTGGCTCGCGTTCATGGGCCCGCCCGGGATGGCGCCCGAGACGGTGGCGCGCATCTATGCCGATACGATAAAGGCGATGAACGACCCGGCGTTCCGCGAGCAGCACGTGACGCGCCAGTGGTTCGAGGTCATGGGTCCGCCGCCCGCGGAGTTCGCGGGGTTCCTCGCGTCGGAGTACGAGCGCTGGGGCCGTCTGATCCGGCTCTCGGGCGTGACGGTCGAATAGGCCTCCGCGGGATCGCGGCGCCACAAATGCAAAACGGCGCGGTTCTCGCGCCGTTTTGCGGGCCCTCTCCCTGAAGGGGCCGTGCGATGCTTAGTGCAGAATCCTCGAGAAGGTACGCCCTTTGAGGACTTCGAACGCCTCGGGACGTTCGGAGACGATATCGGAGAGCGCGTCGCAGATCTCGTTGCATGCCCTGCCGTGTTCGCGGTCACTGACAGGCGGGCAGAACCCGATATCGCCGATGAACAGCTGGCTTTCGCGGCCCGACGGGTCGATGTCGTCGGGAAGGCCCGAGCGGTCGACGACCGAGAAGCCGGCCAGATCGGGAAACGCCTCGAAGATGGCCCTGATCTCGCTGGCGATGCTCTCCTCGACCCGGCGTAGCAGCGGGCTGTGGTTCCAATCCTTGGTGTTGAGCATGGTCGCCTTCCTCGTTCGCTCGCCCGCGACAGCCGCAGGGTACCGGCCATTCCCTTATCTGGCCTCGACTCTCTGCGGCGCCGGCGTCCGTGGGCAATGCGCGCCGGTCAATTGCAGATTAAAGGCGGCGCAAAGGCGGTCCAATCGGGCCCTCCCCGGGGCGGGACCTCGAAAAACCTGAGGCGCCGACGGGGGTTAGGAATCGTCCGAGGCGGGGCCGGGATGCGCCGAACGGCGCATCCCGGAGGACGTCAGGACTGGCGGCGCTCGTTGAGCAGCGCCTGGTATTTCTTCTCGATCTCCTGCGCGCGCTCCTCCATCTTCACGCGCTCGGTGATGTCGTTGATCACCCCGAGCCGCGCCATCTTGCCGTCGAACTCGAGGTTGAACGAGACGATCTCGACGTACATCAGCTCGCCGCTCTTCTTCTTGTGGCGCCAGACGCGCTGCTTGTAGGTGCGGCTGCGGTCCTCGAAGGCCTTGAGCAGCTCCGCCACGTCTTCCTCGGGGCGGATCTGGTCGGCGGTCATCGAGAGGAACTCCTCGCGCGTATAGCCGTACTGACGCACCGCCTCGTCGTTGACCGCGAGGAAAGCGAGCGTCTTAGCGTCCACCACCCACATCGGGTTCGGGTGCACCTCGAACAGCGTCCGGTAGCGCTCCTCGCTGTCCTCGAGCGCCTTCTGCGCCCGTGCCCGGCCGGTGATGTCGCGCCCGACCCCGTGGTAGCCCTTGAAGCGGCCGGCGCCGTCGAAGATCGGCTCGCCGGTGACCGAGAGGTACCGCGTCTGCCCCGACTTGTCGTAGCGCAGGAAGATGAAATCCGTGAACGGCTCGTGGCGCAGCAGCTTCGCGCGGTGCTGCTCCCACACCTTCTCGGGGAGCGGCGCGAGATCGGGGATCTCCCAGCGCGTCTTGCCCATCACGACCTCGGCGTCGAGGCCGCGCTTGGCGAGCCCGGGCAGCTCGACGAAGCGGAAGGTCTCGTCCTGCACCCAGTACCAGTCGGAGCTCATTTCCACCATGCGGCGGAAACGCTCCTCGCTCGACTCGAGCGCGGCCTGGGTGCGCTTCAGGCCGCTGATGTCGTTCACGATGGCGACCGTGCACGTCGGCCGGCCCGCGCCGTCGCGCACGACCGAGCCCACCACCTGCACCCACACGGGGGTGCCGTTCTTGTGGACGTAGCGCTTCTCGTAGGTGCGCGATTTCGCCTCGCCGCTCACGAGCGCGTCGCGGTTGCTCGAGGTGACCTCCATGTCCTCGGGATACGTCAGGTCGATGAAGGTCTTCTGCTGGAGCTCGGCCTCGGTATAGCCGGTGATGCGGCAGTAGGCCGGGTTCGCCCGGAGGAAATGGCCGTCGAGCGAGACGATTCCGATGCCGGCGGCGGATTGCTCGAACAGCGAGCCGAACAGCGCGTCACCGTCCGGAATGGACGTGTCGTGCCTCGGACGCTCCGCCACTGTCATGGCCCCTGCTCCCCCCGCGTTCCCGCAAATCCCGATTCTATTCGAGTGCGGCGCGGGCGTGTGAAACGCCACCCGCGCGTCGGGTCGCCGAGCAATCTACAGGCCGCCCGTCCCCGCGGCAAAGGACAAATTTGACGTTGTCATGGCGCGCCTATAATGCGGGCTTCCCATCGGACGACGAGAAGAGCCATGGCCGAGCGCGGCGCGATCAGCAGGCGACATTTTCTGGGTGGTCTGGCGGCGCTCGGCGCCGCGGGGTGCGTCGGCCCGGGCGCGCGGCCGGCCGCTTCGCGTGCGCTGCCGGCCGCGGGCGACGTCCTGATCCGCGACGCGCACGTCATGACGATGGATCCCCGGCTCGGCGATCGCCCGGGCGCGCGCATTCACGTGAGCGGCGGGCGCATCGTCGCGGTGGGCCGCGACGTCGAGGCGCCCGGCGCCCAGGTCATCGACGCCCGCGGGATGATCGCGCTCCCCGGGCTGGTCGAGACGCATTGGCACCTGTGGAACACGCTCCTGCGCAGCATGTCGGGCGACCGGCGCGAGCTCGGCTACTTTCCGACCGCGCTCGCGCTCGGCAAGGCGTACCTGCCTTCGGACATGTACCAGGGCACGCGGCTCGGCGCGGCCGAGGCGATCCACGGCGGGATCACGTTCGTGCACGACTGGTGCCACAACATCCGGGGACCGGAGTTCGCCGACCAGAGTCTCAGAGCGCTCGCCGAGTCGGGCGTGCGGGCGCGCTTCTCCTACGGCGCGGCACAGGGGCAGCCGGGCGACCAGCCGATCGACCTCGCCGATCTCGAGCGCCGCGCGCGCGACTGGCCGCGGTACGCGAACGGCGGGCTGATCTCGCTCGGTCTGGCGTGGCGCGGCCCGTCGACCGGCGCGACCGGCGCGGTCGCCGCGAGCGCGTACCGCCAGGACTTCGACGCGGCGCGCCGCCTCGGGCTGCCGATCTCGGTGCATGCCAACAACCGCAAGGGATCGGACGCGATCGCGCTGCTCGCGCGCGAGCGCCTGCTCGGCCGGGACGTGCAGGTGATCCACGCGACCTGGGTGTCGCCCGAGGAGATCCGCGCGCTCGCCGAGTCGGGCGCGTCGGTGAGCGTGTCGCCGTACACGGAGATGCGCATCGGCTTCGGCTTTCCGCCGACGGGCGAGTTCCTCGCCGCCGGGATTCCGCTCGGCCTGTCGGTCGACACGACCGCGCTCTCGGGCAACGCCGACATGTTCGCGATCATGAAGGCGATCCAGAACATCGAGAACGGCCGCGCGCAGAACGAGTTCAAGCTGCCCGCGCGCCGGGTGCTGGAGCTCGCCACGATCGAAGGCGCGCGCTCGATGGGCATGGCCGATCGCATCGGCTCGCTCGTCCCGGGCAAGCGCGCCGACCTCATCCTGGTCGACACGCGCGACGTGAACCTCGGCGTGCCGAGCGATCCCGCGCACCTGCTGGTCGAGGCGGCGCAGCCCGCGAACGTCGACACCGTGATCATCGACGGCCGCGTCCTGAAGCGCGGCGGTCGGCTGACCGCGGTCGACGTCCCCGCCGTCGTCGCCGACGCCTCGCAGGCGAACGCCGCGCTGCGCAAGCGCGCCGGCTGGTGGTGAGTCCCGTTTTCCCAAGGAGCATTCCATGATCGCCCTGAACGTCAACGGCAAGCGCGTCGAGGTCGACGCCGATCCCGATACGCCGCTCCTCTGGGTGCTGCGCGACCGGCTCGACATGACCGGCACGAAGTACGGCTGCGGCATGGCGCTGTGCGGCGCGTGCACCGTGCACCTCAACGGCGCGCCGGTGCGCTCGTGCTCGATGCCGGTGAGCGCGGCCGTCGGCAAGCGCATCGTCACCATCGAGGCGATCGGCGCGACCAAGGAGGGCCGCGCGGTGCAGGCGGCGTGGATCGCGAACGACGTGCCGCAATGCGGCTACTGCCAGTCGGGACAGATCATGAGCGCGGTCGCCCTGCTGCAGAAGAACAAGCGCCCGGCCGAGGCCGACATCGACGCCGCGATGAGCGGGAACGTCTGCCGCTGCGGCACCTACAACCGCATCCGCAGCGCGATCCGCCAGGCGGCGCGCGAGCTGAAGTGACGTGTCGCATGACACGTCATCCTGAGCGAAGCGAAGGATCTGCTTTTGGAGATGTCATGAGCGACTTCGAGATCGTCAACCTCAGCCGCCGCGATTTTCTCAAGGCCGGAGCCGGGCTCACGCTCGGCGTCGCGGCGCCGGGCGTCCTCGCGCAGGCCGCGCCCGGAATGGCGGGCGGCCGGCCCGTCGCCGAAGGCATTTTCGAGCCGAACGCGTTCGTGCGCATCGGCGCGGACAACACGGTGACCGTGATCGTCAAGCACGTCGAGATGGGCCAGGGCACGTTCACCGGGTTGCCCACCCTCGTCGCCGAGGAGCTCGATGCCGACTGGCGCCAGGTGCGCGCCGAGGGCGCGCCCGCGGACGCGAGCCGCTACAACAATTTGTTCTTCGGGCAGTTCATGGGCACGGGCGGCAGCACCGCGCTCGCGAACTCCTACGAGCAGATGCGCAAGGCGGGCGCCGCCGCGCGCGCCATGCTCGTCGCCGCCGCGGCCGAGCGCTGGGGCGTCTCCGCGGACGCGATCACGGTGCAGCGCGGTGTCGTCGCGCACGCCGAGAGCAAGCGCCGCGCGACCTTCGGCCAGCTCGCCGCCGACGCGGCGAAGCAGCCCGTGCCGGCCGACGTGAAGCTGAAGGACGCGAAGGACTTCGTCTACATCGGGCAGCGCGCGCCGCGCACCGACGCGCACGCCAAGTCGACGGGTACGGCGACGTTCACGCAGGACGTGAAGCTGCCCGACATGCTCGTCGCCGTGGTCGCGCATCCACCGCGCTTCGGCGCGAAGGTGAAGTCGTTCGATGCCTCGCGCGCGAAAGACGTGAGGGGCGTGGTGGACGTCCTCGCGATTCCGCAGGGCGTCGCGGTGATCGCGTCCGATTTCTGGCCCGCGAAAAAAGGCCGCGATGCGCTCGCCGTCGAATGGGACGAGTCGCAGGCGTTCAGGCTCGGCTCCACCGAGATCATGGCCGAGTACCGCAGGCTCGCCGAGAAGCCGGGCGCGCCCGCGCGCTGGGACGGCGATCCCGAGGGCGCGCTGGCCGGCGCGGCGAAGACGCTCGAGGCCGCGTACGAGTTTCCGTATCTCGCGCACGCGACCATGGAGCCGATGAACTGCGTGGTTCGGCTCTCGGCCGAGGGCTGCGAGATCTGGAACGGCGAGCAGTTCCAGTCGATCGACCAGCCCGCGGTCGCGGGCGCGCTCGACCTCAAGCCCGAGCAGGTGAAGCTCAACATGCTCTACGCCGGCGGCAGCTTCGGCCGCCGCGCGAACCCGCACTCCGACTACGTGGTCGAGGCGGCGTCGATCGCGAAGGCGCTCGCGCAGAAGCGCGGCGGCAGCGCCACGGTCAAGCTCGTATGGACGCGCGAGGACGACATGCGCGCGGGCTCGTACCGCCCGATGTACTTCCACGCGCTGAAAGCCGGGCTCGACGAGAAGGGCAACATCGTCGCCTGGCGCCAGCGCATCGTCGGGCAGTCGATCCTCGCGGGCACGGCGTTCGAAGCCATGATGGTCAAGAAAGGCATCGATTCGACGTCGGTCGAGGGCGCGAGCACCCTGCCCTACCGCATCCCGACTCTCGGCGTCGAGCTGCACTCGCCGAAGATGGGCGTGCCGGTGCAGTGGTGGCGCTCGGTCGGCTCGACCCACACGGCGTTTTCGACCGAGACCTTCCTCGACGAGCTCGCCAAGGCGGCCGGCAAGGATCCGTTCCAGCTGCGCCGCGCGCTGCTCGCGCGCGCGCCGCGCCACCGCGCCGCGCTCGAGCTCGCGGCGAGCGAGGGCAACTGGGGCCAGCCGCTCGCGGAGCCGGCGCGCGGCGACCGCCGCGGGCGCGGCATCGCCGTGCACGAGTCGTTCAGCACCGTGGTCGCGCAGGTCGCCGAGGTCACGGTGCTGCGCGAGGGCCGCGTGCGCGTCGACCGCGTCGTGTGCGCGGTCGACTGCGGCGTCGCCGTCAACCCGGATATCGTGCGCGCGCAGATGGAGAGCGGCATCGCCTACGGGCTCAGCGCGGCGCTGCACGGTGCGATCACGCTCAAGGACGGCATGGTCGAGCAGTCGAACTTCCACGACTACGTGCCGCTGCGCATCAACGAGATGCCGCGCGTCGGCGTCTACATCGTGCGCTCGAGCGAGAAGCCGACCGGCGTCGGCGAGCCGGCGACGCCGGTGATCGCGCCGGCAGTGGCGAACGCGATCTTCGCCGCGACAGGGAAGCCGGTGCGCTCGCTGCCGATCAAGCTCGAAGCCTAGGGATAATCTTGAAGCGGCAGCTTTCGAGAAGTCGCCACCGCGCGTTCGCTCTCGCTCTTACCATTCCCTGTGCACTGATCGTCGCTTGC
>DATDMW010000249.1:0-6289 GCA_036518595.1 Burkholderiales bacterium | reverse complement strand
TGCGCCGGCGCCTCGGCGTCGATCAGCACGAACGCGATCCGGCAGGCCTCGGTCCCGCGGTTCTCCCAGGCGTGGATCGTGCCCTGCTGCACCAGGACATCGCCGGCCCTGAGATGCACCTCCGAGTCGTCGAGCAGCATGTCGATCTCGCCGGCCATCACGACGGCGTAGTCGATGCTCTTCGTCCGGTGCATGAGCGCGCTGCGCGCACCGCCCGCGCCGTGCGAAAGGCCCATCTCGCGCAGCATCGCCGCGTTGTCGACGCGCGTGCCGCCCAGCGGAGGAAAATCGACGACGCGGAAGATCGACCCGCGCGGCGGCGGCGCGACGCCGATCTCGCGCTCGGCGCGGTCGGCGCCCCCCGACACGTCGGCGGGCGTCTCGTCGGTCACCCACACGAGGATCGAGGTGAGGCCGGTCGCCTGCCGCAGCTTCGCGTTCGGCGCGTCGCCGTCGCGCAGCACGATCGCCTTGCCCGACGCGTCGTGGCCGGTCACGACGCGCCGCACCGAGCGCGGCATCAGCGGCCCTGCTTGTCGGCGCGGATCCGCGCGAGCGCCTTGGCGCGCCACAGCGGCCAGGCGCGGTTGTATTCCTGGTGCGGCACCGAGGCCTTCACCTCGGCCTTGTCGAGATAGACGATCTTGCCGCCGCGCCCCGCGAGCAGCATCGCCTGGAGCTGCATCTGCGCGCTCAGCTCGAGATAGATGCTGCGCCCGACGGCGCGCGGCAAGGTCTCGCCGACGGTGACCGAGCCGTGGCCGCGCATCAGCGCCGCCGGCGCGCCGCCGAGCGTCTTCGCGAGCGCCTTCCCGAGGTAAGGCGTCTTCACCAGCAGGTCGGTGCCCTTCTGCGCCTTGCGAATCTCGAAGTTCGGCAGACCGTCGCCGACGAAGGCCGCCATGTGGAACAGCCCGCGCATCTTCGCTCCCGTGATGCTGAAGGGAACCACCGAGGGCGAATGGTTGTGCACCACGGCCTTCACGTCGGGGCGCGCCTTGTAGATCTCGCCGTGGATGAAGCGCTCGCGGACCGACTCGCGCCCGTTGTCGTCGATCGGGTTGCTGTCGAGGTCGTACTCGATGAGATCGTCGTCGGTCACGAGCTCGGGCGCGAGGTGGCGCGCCATGATGTAGCGGCTCGGATCGCGGTCGGAGCGCGCGCTGACGTGGCCGTAGGCGTCGATCACGCCGTGCTCGGCGAGGATGCGGTAAGCGCAGGCGATGTCTTCCTTGAGGCTCATCGTGTCCCTTCAGTCGGCCTTGATGCCGGCGGCCTTCACCACGCGCGACCAGCGCGCGAGCTCGCTTTTCACCAGGCCACCGAAGCGCTCGGGCGTCCCGCCCTCGGCGTTCATCCCCTGCTTCTCGAGGAAGGCGCGCACATCGGCCTCCTTCAGCAGCGCGTTGAGGTCGGCGTTGATCCTGGCCACGACGGCGCCCGGCGTCCCGGCCGGGGCGAACATCCCGTACCAGGTCTCGACCTCGAGGTCCCCCAGCCCCTGCTCCTTCAGCGTCGGCACGTCCGGGAATGCGCTCGAGCGCTGGGCGCTCATCACCGCGAGCATGCGCAGCTTGCCGCCGTGCACGTAGGGCGCCGCGGTCTGCAGCGAGATCACCATCGCCTGCACGTGCCCGGCGAGCAGGTCGGTGATCGCGCCGCCCGAGCCCTTGTACGGCACGTGCACCATGTCGAACTTGAGCTCCTGCTTGAGCAGCTCCATGGCGAGGTGCTGCGGGCCGCCGCTGCCGGGCGAGGCGTAGTAGTACTTGCCCGGAGACTTGCGCGCGACGTCCAGGAACTCGGCGAGGGACTTCGCCGGGAAATCCGGATTGACCGTCAGCGACACCGCGCTGGTCGCGAGCAGCACGACCGGCGCGAAGTCCTTCACCGGGTCGAAGGGCAGCTTCTTGTGCAGCGGCGGATTCGTGCCGAACGACGTCGCCACGCACAGCAGCGTGTAGCCGTCCGCGGGCGATTTCGCGACGTGGTCGGTGCCGATGTTGCCGATGGCCCCGGCGCGGTTGTCGGTGATGACGGCCACCTTCCAGCGCTCGGCGAGCTTCGGCCCGAGCAGCCGGGCCAGGATGTCGGCGCCGGTGCCGGGCGTGTACGGGACGACCAGCGTGACGTTGCGGGACGGGTAGGTTTCCTGTGCGCGCGCCGCCGGGGCTGCGGCGAGCGCGAGCAGCACGGCGCAGGCGCCGGCGCGCGAGATCGTGGACATGCTTCCGCTTTCCTCCTCGGGCCGCATTCTTGCATACAATGAGGCCTTCGAGGCGCATTCGCAGCCATGAACGACCGTCCCCTCGTCCGCAACGATCCCGCCGCGCTCGACTTCCAGGTCAATCGCGCGACCCTGGTCGATCCCGCGATCCTCGAGCTCGAGCGCAGCCGCATCTTCGACGTGTGCTGGATCTACGCGGGCCACGAGTCCGAGGTGCGCGCGCCGGGCGACTTCAGGACGCGCACCGTATGCGGGCGTCCGGTGATCTTCTGCCGCGACAGCAGGAACGCGATCCGCGTCTTCCTCAACACCTGCCGCCACCGCGGCGCGATGGTGTGCCGCGAGCCCGAGGGCAACGCCCGGGTCTACTCGTGCTTCTACCACGGCTGGACCTACGACCGCGACGGCAATCTCGCCGGCGTCCCCGGCGAGGCGTCGTACCCGAAGAGCTTCCGCAAGTGCGACTGGGGACTCACCGAGGCGCCGCGCGTCGAAAGCTACCGCGGCTTCGTGTTCGTCAATTTCGACGCCGGCGCGATGCCGCTCGAGGAGTATCTCGCCGGCGCGAAGGAGTACATCGACCTCATCGTCGACCAGTCCCCCTCGGGCCGCATGGAGATCATCCACGGCACGCAGGAGTACGACATTCGCGCGAACTGGAAGCTGCTCGTCGAGAACAGCTTCGACGACTACCACCTTCTGACGACGCACTCGACCTGGCTCGACTACATGCGCGGCTCGGGCCTGCAGATGAAGAAGCCCGAGCCCGGGCACCTGCTGCCCTCGCACGGCGTCGGCCGCGCGCTCGGCAACGGCCACGGCGTCGTCGACAACGAGAACTTCCGCGGGCGGCCGGTCGCGAAATGGATCCCGCTCTACGGCGAGGCGGCGAAGCCCGAGATCGAGCGCATCCGCGCCGAGCTGGTCGCGCGCCTGGGGGAGGAGCGCGCGCGGCGGGTCGCCGACACCAACCGCAACCTCGTCGTCTTCCCGAACCTGGTGCTGAACGACGGCTCGTCGGTGACCGTGCGCACCTTCCACCCGCTCGCCGCGGACCACATGCGCGTGACCGCGTTCGCGCTCGGGCCGGTCGAAGAGACGCCCGCCGCGCGCGCGATCCGGCTCGACAGCTTCCTCACGTTCTACGGCCCCGGCGGCTTCGCCACGCCCGACGACATCGAAGCGCTCGAGATGGTGCAGGCGGGCCTCGCCGCCACGTGCCGCGAGGTGCCGTGGTCGGTGATGACGCGCGGCATGGAGAAGACGGGCGATCAGCTCAACACCGACGAGCTGCACCTGCGCGCGTTCTGGCAGCAGTGGGACAAGCTCATGCGCGTGGGCGGCGCATGAAGCGCGACGCGGGGCTCTCGGCCACGGACGTGACCCGGGCGCAGGTCGAGGACTTCCTCTACCGCGAGGCGGCACTCCTCGACGAGTGGCGCTTGGACGACTGGCTCGCGCTGCTCACCGCGGACGCGCGCTACCACGTCCCGTCGAACGACCGCCCCGACGCCGATCCGGCTTCGACGCTCTTCACCATCGCCGACGACATCAGCCGCATCCGCGCGCGCGTCACGCGACTGAAGGACCGCAACGCGCACGCCGAGCACCCGCACTCGCGCACGCGGCGCATGATCACGAACGTGCGCATCGCCGGGCGCGAAGGCGACGCGTTGCGCGTGGAGGCGAACTTCGTGGTCTACCGCTTCCGGCGTGACGAGCGCATCCGCGAGTACGTCGGCCGCTACCGCTACCGGCTTCGCGTCGAGTCGGGCGAGCTGAAGATCGCGAAGCGCGAGGCGCTGATCGACGCGATGGAGCTCGGCTCGCTCGGCTCGGTCAGCTTCATCCTCTGAAACGGGCGCTCAGGTCGCCTCGGAAGACTCTTCCTTGAAGCGGCCCATGATCTCGGCGATCTTCTCGTTCCGGGAGAGAAAGATCTCGGAAAACCGCGGGTCGAATTCCGTGCCGGCCCTTTCCTCCACGTACTTCCTTGCCGTCTCGACCGGCCACGCCTCCTTATAGCAGCGCCTGCTGGTCAGGGCGTCGAACACGTCCGCGATCCGGGCGATCCGCGCCTCCGGCGGGATCTGGTCCCCGCGCAGTCCGTCCGGATATCCGCTGCCGTCCCAGCGTTCGTGATGATGACGGGCGATGTTCCTCAGGCATTCGACGTGCGGCAGGGAGCCGAGCGCCAAGGCGTCGATCAGCGTGGTCACGATCGCCTCTCCCTTCGCCGCGTGCTGTTTCATGATTTCGTACTCGGCGTCGTTCAGTCTCCCGGCCTTGAGCAGTATCGCATCCGGGGTCGCGATCTTGCCGATATCGTGCAAAGGCGCAAACAGGCGCAGGTACTCCACCCACGTGTCCGGTTGACCGAGCTCGGGGGCCGCCTCACGGGCAATGATCTCGGAATAGTAGGACATCCGGCTCAGGTGGCTGCTCGTTTCCACGTCGCGGAAGCCCGAGATCTCGCGCAGCAGGTTGAGGCTGCCGACCAGGATATCGACGAAGCGCAGTGCGCTCTCGATCGTGAGCGATATGATCCTGACGAAGAGGTCCAGCTGGCGGGTCACGCGGTCCGAGAAAACGCCGCTCTTGTCCGAGTTGAAAAAGACGAAGCCCAGGAACCTGTTCTCGTCGAAGATCGGGACAGTGTAGCTAGCCTTGTAGCCGGCGGCGAGAATGCGCAGCGAATGCGCCTGCTTGCCGAGCGTGGCCGGCTCGAGCTCGCCGATCACACGCGAGCGGCGCGACTCGCGGACGTTGTTGAGCCACCCCGCCTGAGACAGCGGAACGCGGTAATGCGCGAGCGGGGTTTCATCGATCGGACTGTGCAGGAAGGTCTTGATCTCATCGGTCTGCGGGTCATGCAGCGCCACCGAGATTCGCACCACGAACGGGAAATACTCGCAGACCTCGCGGTGCAATCGGCTCAGTCGCTGATTCAGGCCGTCGACGGTCATGCCGGATATTCCTCCGCAGCATGGCGATCTCTCCGAACCCCGAGCTTACTCCGTCGGCTCGATGTGCGCGTCCTGGATGACCTTGCGCCACTTCGGCACCTCAGCCTTCACGTAGTCGGCGAACTCGCGCGGCGATCCACCCACGGGCTCGAACGCGAGCTGATCGAGCCGCGCGCGCACGTCCGGGCTGCGGATCGCGCGGTTGACCGCCTCGTTAAGCTTCTGCACGATCGCGTCGGGCGTGCCGCCGGGCAAGAACATGCCCACCCAGGTGTAGTCCTCGACGCCGGGGAAGCCGGCTTCGGCGAGCGTCGGCACGTCGGGCAACGCGGGCACGCGCTTCGCGCTCGATACGGCGAGGGCGCGCAGCTTGCCCGACCTGATGAACGGCAGCGGCCCGGAGATCGCCATCGATCCGATCGGCGGCTCACCCGACACGACGCCCGTCACCGCGGGGCCCGCGCCCTTGAAGTGGATCGGCTGCATGTCGAGGTGGGCGAGCGAGCGCAGCACATGCTCGGCGGTGAGGTGCGGCGTCGTCCCGCTCCCCGGCGTGGCGAAGCCCGAGACGCGTTTCGCTTTCGCCTGCGCGAGGACCTGCTCGAGGCTTCCCGACGGGAAGGCGGCAGCGTTGGCGACGATGACGTTCGGCTGCGTCGCCGCGATGGCGACCGCGACGAGGTCGCGCACCGGGTCGTATCCGGCGTTCTTGTACAGGCTGGGATTGACGACGTACGCCGACGACGTGACCAGCCCCGTGTAGCCGTCCGGCGCGGATTTCGCGACCTGCACCGTGCCGATGTTGCCGCCGGCGCCCGGATGATTGTCAATAAGAACTTGCTGGCCGAGGCTGTCGGCGAGCTTGGCACCGACCAGCCGGCCGATGATGTCGACCGGCCCGCCCGGCGCGAACGGCGCGATGAGGCGCACCGGCTTGGCGGGCCACTGCGCCTGCGCGAGGCAGCCGCCGGCGAACAGGTATGCGAGGCCGCACGCGGCGGCGCGTAAGGCGAGCTTCATGGGTCCCTCCTCCGGGATGCCGCAATGGTAGCATCCGGGCTCGATCGCATCACACCACCCCGAGGAGACCATGGCC